>CANEHP010000060.1 GCA_947427325.1 uncultured Clostridia bacterium
TTGCTTTGAAAATTGCCTTTCCCGTCTTGCGACGGGGCGCGCTCTCGCGAAGCTTAGGGTGACAGGGAGCAAACTTTGTCGGTGCCGCATCCTTGCGGCACTTTGGGTTTGCTCCCGACGACATCCTGTCGTCCCAAGGGGGAGGGGGAACTGCAAACCCGACAAAGCGGGGATTTCCCCCTCCCTTGTGTTTGCCCTTGGGCGGCGGCGTCCGTGCCGCCGCTTTGTGGCAAACACTTTCACGTCCTTGTGAACCCTTAGGTTTCACCCTAAGAACCCTTTCCTTACCCCACTCCCCCCTTTTCCCCGCTTTGGAAGTTGGTGATTAGGAGTTTGTTTTTTCTCGGTAGGGTTTATTTTGCTTTTTGGAGTCCGTTTGTGCGTTCTTTAAAACTGTTGTGCTGTTGGAGTTTGGGGCGGCTGCTGAAACAAGGGATTGGTATTGCATTTAGTATCAAGCGCAGCTCAAAAACTCACTCAATAAGCACCACATCTTCCCCGTTCTTAAAAAGCTCGTCGTTAAACTTAAACTCGGTTATCTCTCCGAAAATTTTTTCGCTTGATATTTCAAATTTGGCGGGCTTGCTCTCACCTTGGGGAAAATATAAAACACAGTCGCCCGATTGTACCGTAAAGCCGTTTTCATTGTACTTTACATTAGCGCTTTGATTTTGTACCGCCGCTTCCAACGCTCTTACCATAACCGCAACGGGAGAGGCGGAAAAGTCGTCGGTAAGGCTGTCGGCAGAAAGACCGTCATAGGAAGCGGAAACCTTATCGCCCGAATAAACAAAGCACACTCCTTGAAGCTGATAGGGTTCGGAAAAAGTAATTTTCCATGTGCCGATATCGGTTCTGCTTAGCTCGGCGGCATAGCTTTGCTCCCCCTCGGTAATGTTGGCGGTAAAAGTAAAAAGCTTGTTTAAATCGGGAGCTTTTGGGGCAAGTATTCCTCCGTTGCTGCCGCAGGCGGCCAAAACCAATGCGCAGACGGAAACTACCGTACTTTTTATGGCTTTTTTAACAGCTTTCATAGATGTCCTCCAAGGACAAAAATATTTACCGCCTTATTTAGGTTTTGGCAATTTACAGGTGCTCAAAATTTGCCTGCTTCCTTTATTTACGGCACTTAATCGGCATTTACAAGTGTTAGTCCGTCCGCAACCTCGCCTGCCAATACCGATGCGGGATTTATTCCGCTTTTCACCAATATATCGGCGGATTTTCCGTGAAGATAAGCACCTAACACAGCAGCTTGAAACGGCTCGATTCCCTGTGCCGCCAATCCTCCGATTATTCCTGTCAGCACATCGCCGCTGCCTGCTTTTGCAAGTGCGCTGTTTCCGGAGGTGTTGATATAGATTTTTCCGTCAGGTGCGGCAATTATGCTGTTCTGTCCCTTTAGCAGCAGTATAACACGGTATTTAACGGCAAAATTGCGGGCAAGGTTTAAGCGGTCGCCTTGAACAACAGGCACGGCTGCTTTAATCAGCCTTGCAAATTCCCCGGGGTGGGGGGTTAAAATAATAGGGCGGTTGTTGTCCTTTAAAACATTTATATTGCCGTTCAGACAATTTATTCCGTCTGCGTCCAAAATTATGGGACAATTTCCTTTTTTCAGCAGAAAGGTCAGTATTTCTCTTGTGCTGTCATTGTTTCCCATACCGCAGCCTATTGTGATTGCGGAAGCCTTTTCCGCCTCTTCTCCCAAAAGGGCTGAATTACTGCCGTTAATAAAGCCGTCCTTATCCTCTGAAAGATTTAAGAAAACACATTCGGGAAGGGAGGCCGCAGCGGCGTTTACGGCTTCATCAACAGAGGCAAGAGTAACAAGTCCCGCTCCCGCACGAAGAGCAGCTTTTGAGGAAAGCACAGCCGCCCCTCTGTATCGGCGGCTTCCCGCCACATTAAGCACCCTGCCGAAGGTGCCCTTGTTGGAGCTTGCGGATCTTTGCGGCAGCAGTCCCGTAATATCCTCGGGCGTGAAAACTCCCTCGTATTCTTTATAGAAGCGGTCGGTTATTCCGATGTTTATTACCTTCAGCTCGCCGCAGAAATCACGGCAGGGATAATTCAGCATACCCGCCTTTACCGCAGCCAGAACAAGAGTTACATGGGGCTTAAAGCTGCCTTGGGAGATTTTGCCGCTGTTTCCGTTTACTCCGCTGGGAATATCCACGGAAATTTTAAAGGATTTGCAGTTATTTACATATTCAAAAAGTTCGGCTGTCTCTTTGGGCAAATCGCCGTGAAAGCCCGTGCCGAAGACGCAGTCGATGATCACATCCGCCTTGCTTAACAAAGCCTTTGCCTTGTGGGGATTTTTCTTGCAGGCTGTTCCTTTAAGGGCGGCTTTGTGAGCCTTGATACACGCCCTTGCCGTGTCGGTGCGGGGGCATTTATCGGTAAGAATCACCCTTGCTTCAGCCCCCGCCTCGGTAAGCAAAAAGGCAAGCTCAATTCCGTCGCCGCCGTTGTTGCCCGAGCCGCAAATCAGCACAAAGGACAAGGTCTTATAATTTTCAAAACGCTCTTTGATAAAATCAAAACAGCCCTTTGCGGCGTTTTGCATAAGCTTTACTCTTGTTAAGCCCCTTTCCTCGGAAAGCAGCTCTGCATCTGACATTTGTTTTGTGTTAACCAAAAAAATCATAGCCGTTATTATTGCTCCTACAAAGGATTAAAAAGAAAGGGACTGTAAAAAAATTGACGGTGAACAGTTGACGGTTAAGGCGTCGGCTTCGCAACACGTAACAGATTTGAATTTTTACGGTGAAGCCGTTCCGCAACTGTCAACTGTCAACTGTCAACTGTCAACTGTACACTTTCAATTTTTTACAGTCCCTTGGGATTACTGATTTGATTTACTGCTCAATTACTTATTCTCGGAGTCGCCGTCCTCATTTTTGCCGTTCTCGGACTTAGCAGCCTTTTTTGCAGCCTTTTGCTGTTCCTTTTTCTTTTTTGAAACAGTGGAAACTATAAAAAATATAACCATACAAGCTACCAAAACAACAGCGGCAATAACAAGGGGCATATATTTCATATCTACGCCTGTGCTGACATTAGTTAGTAAATTCATAAAATTCATCATAGTATTTTAACTTCCTTTCTCCTTAAAAGCCAAATCAATCATCGGCAGATCCGCAAATTAATAAAAATGCGGAAAGCTTTAAGCTGCGAATAAAGGCCGTGATTCAAGTCGCTATAAGTTATGTATTATATTATTGTAGTCATATCTTTTTCTAAAAAAGTTTCAGCAAATAAATTTAACTTTTATTTATCTGTCGCCTCCCGTCCGGTTAAAAACTTTATAGCTCTTTGAACAGAGGTTCTTATATGCTCCATTTCCTCATTGTGAAGGGATTTGGCATTGCGGTAGTCAAAGCTTTTGTTAAACTGCTCCACATCGGCGGTAAGCTGCTTCATATAGCTGTCTGTAAGCTCCTCCAGATCCTTTTTAAAAGCGGAAAAGTCGCCCTTTGACATATTCTCGCTGCCCTTTGCCAAAAGCAGCTTGTAGTGAGGAAGACAGATAAACTCCTGTCTTTGGAACAGTTTTTTAAAGTCGGGATCTTTAACATACATCTGAAATACCGTTTCAAGAGTATGATTAACGCCCCAATTTACCTTTTCGCATACAAAGCAGGTAGCGCCCGCCTGCTCGATTTTCTTTCCCTTGCCTATTCCGAAGGGCATTTTTGAACCAAACAAATCCTTTTCCTTTTCCGCCAAGTGAGTGCTGAGCATTAAACCCAAGGAAAGCCTGTTATTTTGCCGCAGAAGCATATTATAGTGAGTGTGGCAAAATCCTGATTTGTTCGTCTCTATCCTTACATCAGGCTCCATCATAGCCGCCCCCATTATATATTCGCTGATATGCTGTTCTATTCCGTCCCTGAGGCGGCATATGGGACAGCCGTCGCAAGGTCCGAACACATCGTTAACGGGAATTGTCAGAATACTTTCACGCATTTTTATTGCCCTCCGAAAAATTTTAAGAAATATTTAAAAATAATGTTGTCTTTTCTTTATTATTGTATTATAATATGGATAAATAATCAAGAGAAAACGGAAGAAAAAATAAAAAAATGAAATTTGAAGTGAATTGCAGCTGCTTAAATTTAAAGCAGACCTTATTTTGCGGTCAATGCTTTAGATTTAAGGAAATCGGGGATAATATATTCGAGGGCATTGCCCTTAATAAATATGTAAGGCTGAGACAGCTTGAAAAGGGCATAGAAATTGAAGCGGCGGAAGAAGACCTGCCGTTTTGGAAGGGCTACTTTGATTTGGATTTGGACTATGATATGCTTATGGAGCGGTTTTGCCTTGACGCAACCTTAAAAAAAGCCTGTGAGGGCAGAAAAATCAGAGTGCTTAAGCAAGAGCCATTTGAAACCCTTATAAGCTTTATCATTTCTCAAAATAACAATATAAAGCGTATAACGGGGATAATCGACCGTCTCTGCGAATGCTTTGGCGAAAAAATCAAAGGGGGATATGCTTTCCCCACCCCAAAGACTATGGAAAAGCTCACCGCCGAGGATTTAGCGCCGCTGAGAGCGGGCTTCAGGGCAAAGTACATAGTAGACGCAGTTCAAAAGGTCGCAGGCGGCGAGGTTGATTTTGAGAAAATACAAAAAATGTCCGATAATGAGGCAAGGGAAGCCTTAAAAACAATCAAGGGAGTAGGCGACAAGGTGGCGGACTGCGTACTGCTGTTCGGACTTCACCGTCTTGCCGCCGTTCCCAAGGATGTGTGGATAAAGAGAATTAACGCACATTACTACCCCGACGGATATCCTGATTGTATGGGAGAGTATGCGGGAATCGCTCAGCAGTATTTGTTTGATTTTGCGAGAAACGACGCTGATTTTCCCAAGTGACGGTGTTTTAAATTATTTATCGGCATTTGAAATATTAAAGAATTAAATTGCGAAAGGAACAAGTAAAAATGAAATGCAGATCCTGTGGTGAAGAAATTGCGGAAAGCAACAAGTTTTGCGGAATATGCGGCGCGCCGAATACGGCAAGGGAAGAGGCACAGAATGACCGTATCGGCGAAAGTGCGGCGGAGGAACAAATTGACGATATTTTGAACAGCTATGGCGGAAAATCGGAGGAAGAAGCAAATTCTTGGGAGAACTCGAAACTCGGTTGGGAAGACGGCAATGAAGAACCTGCCGATAAAGAGACTGACGCTGCGGAAGACGCAGAGGGCGCTGTCGGAATTGCGGAAAATGCCGAACAGGAGAGGACCGCTGATTTTAACGGCAAAAAAAGCGAAAATATTCCGCAGAACTTTCAAGGGGGAAATCCTCAATATAACCCCAATAATATGCCTTACGGAAATTATCCTCCCTATAATCAAAACGGATATTACGGCTCAAATATGAACGGCTATCCTCAAAATCCCGCCTTTGTTCCTCTCTGTAATCAGAATAATCAGAACGACGGCAAAAAGGAAGAGAGCGAAAAGGAGAAAAAAACGATTTCCGTGGGCGTTGCGGTATTCTGCATTATTGTGGCGCTGATTATGTCGGCATTTTGCGGATTTCTTTTGGAAACCTGCCTTAGAAACAATATAAATCCCTTTGCCGCCGCTAAGACAGGCAGCGTGGTTCATATCCCGGGCTTGCAGGATATTTTACGGAATTTACAAATAATTTTATAAGGTCCTGCCGCACAAATCAAGGAGCACGCCTCCTATTGGAACATGTTCAAAAATTTCGGAAAATAAAATTGACGGAGATTGTTAAAATGGTTAACATCGGCAACAGCTGGGACGAAATCTTAAAAGAGGAATTTAACAAGGATTATTACTTAAAGCTGCGTGAATTTCTCAAAGGCGAATATGGCAAATATACCGTATATCCGCCCATGAACGATATTTTTAATTCCCTTAAATATGCGGATTACAGCGGCTTAAAGGCAGTTATTATCGGTCAGGATCCTTACCATGAGCCGGGTCAGGCTCATGGGCTTGCCTTTTCGGTAAAAAAGGGAAACAGAATACCTCCTTCTCTCCAAAACATTTACAAGGAGCTTGAAAGCGATTTGGGAATACCTCCCGCAGGTCACGGAGAGCTTACGGCTTGGGCAAGGCAGGGGGTGCTGCTTTTAAACAACGCCCTTACCGTAAGGCAGGGAGCGGCAAACAGCCACAGAGGAAAAGGCTGGGAGCAGCTTACCGACGCAATAATCGAAAAGGTGAATTTAAAGAAAGAGCCTGTGGTGTACTTGCTTTGGGGCGCAAATGCGAGAGAGAAAACCAAGCTGATAAATAATCCGAATCATCTTATACTTACCGCCGCTCACCCAAGCCCCCTTTCCGCTTATAACGGCTTTTTCGGGTGCAGGCATTTTTCTAAGGCTAATGAGTTTTTAAAAAGCAAGGGCGTTTCGGAGATTGATTGGAGAGTCGAATAACATAAGGGAAAAAGGGAAACAGTATGAGAACAAGTTATAATATTATTTCTAAGGGGCTGTAAAAAAATGACAGTTTACGATTGACAGTTGACAGCTAAGATGTCGGCTTCGCCGACGAATTGGAATTAGTATAAAAACAGCACCGCAGCCGAATCCTGCGGTGCTGTTTGTTTTGACAATAAAGCGGTTAAGCCGAACTCATACTGATTCTCGACTGCAAATAAACAATTTTTGCGATCTGATTTTAGACGAGAATTAGTATCAGTTCAAAAAGCCCTGCCTATCGGAAATTCACTTCAAAAACTCTTCGGCGGAAATCTCCGTTCCGTCCTGCCAAAGTCTTTCCAAGTCATAAAAATCCCTCGTTTCCTTATGGAAAATATGAAACACCACATCAACATAGTCAAGCACGATCCAGTTAGCCCCCTGAAAGCCTTCTGTGCGGTGCGGCTCTAATCCTGCCTCCGACAGCTTAAACTCCACCTCGTCGGCAATAGCCTTAACCTGAGTATTGCTGTTTCCGTTGGCGATAACAAAATAGTTGGCAAGTATGGTAAGGTCGCCTATTTTAAGCACCTTAATGTTTTCTCCGCGCTTGCCGTCTATGGCTTTTATTCCGATTTTTAAAATTTCCTGTTCTGTCATATAATGCTCCTTTTAATGTGAATTAGAACATATTTCAATAGAATCGGCGCACGTCCTTTCGGCGAAATTTTCCGCACTCTTCGCCGGAAAAGCTTGAAATACGTCAAGTATTCCTGCGCTTTTCCTTCTCGACTGCAAAAACTCAACTGCAAAAAATTTCACACGAAAATCCGCACACCACTCCTGTCGGAACAAGTTCTTATTTTTGAAAAACAAAATCCTCTTCGTTTTTATAGGGTGCGTAAAAATTGTATGCCTCCAATGTGCAGGCGGGAACGGTGTTTCCCAGCCCCACGGTTTTTAAAATAGACCAGCGTAGAGTAAGGAACATACCGCCGTTCAAATCCTTCATAACCGCCGCTCTGTATTTTTCCACGTCGGGATAGCTTCTTTCCGCCGAAACCATATCCGCCAAAAACACGATCTTTTCAAGGGCGGACATATTCGCTCTGCCTACCGTGTGAAAACGAATGGCGTTTAAAATATCCTTGTCCTCTATTTTCAGCTTTTCCCTGACATAATATGCGGCGGCAGGTCCGTGCCACAGCTTAAAGCAGTCCAGCTCCACGGGATCGATGTAAAAGCCGCTTTCCTTTGCCTCCTTTAACATTATCTCCCTGTCGGCTTCCTTTTGGCAGTCGTGGAGTATCCCCGCAATATAAGCCTTGTCCTCGTCCACGCCGAATTTTTCCGCAAGACTTACGCTCATATCCGCCACGTTTACACTGTGCTTAAAACGCTTATTGCCCATAAGCTCTTTTATAGTATTTTCGTATTTTTTTAATTCCTTATTCATAATTATGCCCTTTATGAAAATCCAAACCCCTCTTCACAAAATACCGTGCGCGTCTTTCCGGCAAATTTTGCCGATGACCGCATTAAAATTTTTTGCCTTGCGACAACGCAGTGTTGGCGGGAGACCGCCAATGGGCGGCGCAGATACTGCCTGCAAAGGTTTTCCTTGTCTCCGATAAAATTTGTCGGAAAATCTACGCACAAATCTTGTGGAGGCAGGTTATTACTGCTTGTTGTGATATTCTTTACTAAATGTTTCCGCAGCTTCATTTACCGCCTTGTCAAGAGCATCGGCTGCGTGCCCTATCCAATTTCCCACATCATTGAGGGCTTTATGAACCATTTCCTTATTTTCGGGAGTATTCGCCTTTTCAATGGTGTTATTGACGGTGTCGGCAACTTCCTCTGCAGCATCACTGATTTTTTTAGACAATTCATCAAGCTTGCCCATAAATGTTTTCCTCCTTAATATATTCATATACCGCCTGCGGAAGAAGGTTTTCCGTATTTTCTCCGTTTTTCAGCTTTTGACGGATTTCCGTGGAGGAAATTTCCGTAACGGGAAGATTTAACACCTTTATTCTGCCCAGCTCGGCGGCAAGCTCGCACATATCGGCGTAGCTGTCCTCTTCTCTTGCGGCGGCGGCAACGGTGCATTCCTTTAATATGCTTTCGTATTTAAACCAATTCTTAAAGGAAAACAGCATATCTCCGCCTATTATAAGAAAGAACTTTGTACCCTTCCCGTACATAGGCTTAACCGCCCTTAGCATATCTATGGAGTAGCCCATTCCCCCAAGCCTTTTTTCGATATCGCTGACGGTATATATTTTTTTGTTAAAGCTCAGGCGGCACATTTCCAGCCTTTTTTCATAATCGGTAAGGGGCGTTGGCTTATGGGGAGAGCGGAAGGTGGGAACTATCAAAAGCTCCTCAAGACCAAGCCTTTCCGAGCATAAATCCGCCAGACGGATATGTCCCAAATGGGGCGGATCAAATGCTCCCCCGAAAATGCCGACCCTTTTTGCTTTTTTTAAAGAGGTTTGTTCGTTCATTTTACCTCCTTATCTTTTTCCCTGTTTTTTGGCGGCGTAGGATTTTTTTCGATTTCCCTGTGCGCTCCCAAAGCCCTGCCTGCCGTTATAACAGCCTGTTTTTGACTTAAAGCCGCCGCTTTTTTCGCCGTATTTAATGTTTTTGGATTTTTTAGGCTCTGTTTTGGATTTTTCCTGTTTTTCTCCGTCCAATAAAGAGGGCTTTTTATCGTCTTTGTAGCGTTTTTTAAACAAAACAACTCTGCTGCCTATGACCTGAACCACATCGCAGCCCACTTCCTCAGCCACCGCCTGCGCAAATTCGGCAGGCAGCATTTCACAGGTTTCCAGAACCCGTATTTTTATAAGCTCTCTTGCCGCCAAGGCGTCGCAAACCTGCTTTACAAAGCTGTCGCTTAACGGATTTTTTCCGATTTGAAATATTGTTTCCGTATTGGCGGCTATGGATTTTAATTTTGCTCTTTCCTTACTTGTCATCTGTTAAATTTTTTCCTTTTTTATTTTTTTAATATTGTATGTACTTCTTAATATCATATAAAACGCAATAATAACCGAGCCTGCGCATACAACGGTGCCTGTTGCCGTATTGGCGGTTTGCCGAAATACTGCGTCGTTCTCGCCGAATCTTGAGATCATCGCCGTTTGCAGAGCCATAACGGACATTGCCGCACCTGTGAAGGAAATAGCTTTGGATGCGGATAAAACGGGACTTTCCAGCTTTTTGAATCTGAAAATATTTATTGTAGCCGTAATTGCCGAATAAAAGGTGTACAGTGCCGACAGGTAAATAACATAACCCGGATATTCATAATGCAGATTGTCACGTATCATAAGCACCGCCATTCCCGCCATTGCCGAATTTATACTAATTCTTGACTGAAAGTAGACAATCTTTGCGGTCTGATTTTCGCAATACTGCGTTGTCGTCCTTGCAAGGCGTCAGCCTTGCGGCGTCCTCCGCCTTGTCTTGCAAAAATCATCCTCGCAAATCTTTTGTCTACTTTCAATCAAGAATTAGTATTAAAAGCAGCATTAGGAATCCGCAGATACGGTATCCCTTAAATTCAAACAGCGTCCGGCTTTCGGCATCTTCCCGATATTTCTTTAAACGGCGCACATACAGCACAAGGAAAAGTCTTATAACCGCAAGAAACAAATAGTAGGCGGAAATTGCTCCGAACCATACCGAGCCGAAAAAACAGGCTGTAATTCCTCTGAATGCCGCATAAAGGATATTGACCGCAAGCCCCTGATAGATGGAAGCCGTTCCTCTGAAGGTGATATCGTTTAAAAATAAATGTCCTATTTTATAGCTGTTGATTTTTTTAATAACGGATAAATTCCAAAATCCGTTTTTCAACCGCCTTATCAATATCGGGACAGTTCATATTACCGCCGTCAGAGTGTATGCCGACAGCAGATAGGAGATATAGGCGACGGGCGAATCCGAAAATTCCTCCGAAAGACCGAATATTAAAAAAACAACGGAAATCGGTATTAAAGGGAGCAGAATCGGTAAAGGAGGATTAAATACTCGATTAAAAACTCTTTTTAACAGCCTGTTCGGCTTATTCATTTTTCAGCGCTTCCAACAGCTTTTTCATAGCGTTGGCTCTGTGACTTATTTTGTTCTTTTCCTCCTCGTCAATCTCCGCAAGGCTTCTGTCCCCGTCTATCATAAATATGGGGTCGTAGCCGAAGCCGTGCCCGCCTTTAGGCTCTTCGCCTATAAAGCCCTCTAAAGTGCCCGTTACGCAGTATTCCCTTTTATCGTCTAAAATACAGTACAGGGCGCAGACAAAGCGGGCGTTCCTAAGGGGCAGATCCACCCCTCTCATTTCGTCTAAAAGCTTTTGGTTTCTCTCCCCGTCCGTTGCGCCCTCGCCTGCATAGCGTGCGGAATAAATCCCGGGCGCACCGCCTAAGAACTCTACCTCCAAGCCGCTGTCGTCCGCTATAACGGGAAGCCCCGCAAGCCTGTATATTTCCCTTGCTTTTATATGAGCGTTTTCTTCAAAGGTTTCGCCGTCCTCGTTTATCTCTGCGTCAATGCCCTCGTCCTTAAGGGATACTGGTTCATAGCCTAAAGGCGTCAGCAGATTGCGAAACTCTCTTACCTTTCCTTCGTTTTTGGTGGCGATGATTATTTTCATTGTAGCGATCGTTCCTTTCATTTAACAATAGAGCATGTTCACATAAAGCTCAGCATGCATCTTTTCGGCAAATTTTGCCGCCTGCTTCGTTTCGTCATTTGCTTTGATGCCGACGCCTCCTTGCGTCGGCTTTGGGCAAATGACTGAACACATCGTGTGTTAAAATTTTTTGAAATATGACCATATTCCTGCAAAATTTTGCCTTGCAGGCAACAAAATTATGCACGAAAATCTACATAAAAATCTGCATACTGATTTTATGTGAACACGCTCTAATTCTCGTCTTAAAATAGAAAACAGACAAAGATTTGCGAAAATCAGACCGCAAAGACTGCTTAGAACTTGTTCTCATAGAAATTGGCACGCATCTTTTCGGCAAATTTTGCC
>CANEHP010000061.1 GCA_947427325.1 uncultured Clostridia bacterium
AAAAAGCCGACAATGCCGCCCCCTATTGACATAAGAAGATATTTTGTTATGTAAAGCCCCCTTATTTTGCGGTTTTTAAGCCCTATCGCCTTCATAACGCCGATTTCCCTGTATTCCTCGGCAATGGTAAAGCCTATTGAAAAGCGCAGCACCACAAATGATACGATAATCAGGCATACGCTTAATATAAGCACCACAAAGGCGACTATCATTTCCATAACATAAGTGGTTTTAATCAGGCTTCGTCCGCCGCTGAACGCTATTCCCGGAATATCGGATATTGCCGAAGACAGCTCTTTTGCATCGTCTGTTTCAACATAAGCGATCTCGCCCCGATAATGGGCGTTTATCGTTTCATCCGCCAAAAATTTTTCATAATCCTTTTTATTAAGAAGAAAACGGGTATTTCCCATAAGATCCGAACCGAAAACCGCGTCCTTTGCCCTGCCCGCAATTTTTAAGTCTGTCTGAACATTGCCCAGCTTTACCCGAATATAATCTCCCTCTTTAAAGCCGTTACTCCGAATAAATTTGCCGCAGATGACAACCTCCCCTTCTCCGATATCGGCAACGGGCTGATTGTCCTCGTCAAAAAAATTCATCTTCGCATCCTCTTTCGCCTGAAAAAGAGATGTATTTTTCATTTCAACCTTTGTACCGTCGACTTTTGTTATGCTGTCCTGTGAGCCGAAGATACAGCCTTCGATTTTATAGCTTTTGGCACTTTCCGCATTGTCAAGCACGGAGGCAATATTCCCGCCGACGCTGCCGCCCATTGTGATAATTAAGCAGTCGCCTATCTCCGCCTTGTCAAGATAATAATCCGTACCGTTTATAACGGTAATCACATTGTTAAATCCGCTTGAAACGAACGTAACGGCAAGGATAATGAACAAAAGCAGGACAACGTTCATTGTTCTCTTTCGCTTAAGGTCCTTTTTAAGAATGTTTAGGTACAATTTTATTCCCCTTTCCCCTGTCAATTATAAACCGTAAACTGTAAACTTTCATTTTTTACAGCTCCCTAAAATCAGTATAACACGGCAATTATTAAATAATCCTTAAATTTGATTTGGGACAACTTTCAATGTACACGGTGCAGAATAAAATAATAGTGGAATAATACAAATTATCAATCATACGACAGACAAAGTCTATTGTATGATGCCGCCCTTCAGGCGGCTGTCAAAATCAAAGATTTTGACATAATTAGTATTGAACTGACTTTCTTGGCGGTTTCACCGCCAACGCCGTGCATAGCATGGCGAATCATACTGTAGACAAAGTCTACAGTATGATAAAGAAACAGTATAAACCGATTAAACGAAAGGAAGATTGACATATAATGAAGCTTTTAAAAAAACGGCTGCCCTGCCTTGCGGTTATGGCGGCGGTTTTGCTGGCTCTTGCCGCCTGTCATGAAGAGAAAACAGACAGATCCGACAAATTAACCGTTGTAACCACTACGACAATGCTCTGTGATCTTGCCGGGCAGATAGGCGGCGATCTGATAGAGGTACGGGGACTTATGGGCAGCGGCGTTGACCCTCACCAATACCGTGCAAGCGCAGGAGATATTTCAAAAATGCAGAACGCCGATGCGGTAATTTACAGCGGACTGCATTTAGAGGGAAAAATGGGCGATGTGCTTGCCTCCTTGGAAAAAAACGGAAGCTCGGGAAATGCGAATAAAAAAGTAATCTGCGCCGCCCGGGGATTAAAGGAAAGCGAAATAATCTACAACGACGGCGTACCCGACCCCCATATATGGTTTGACGTGCATTTATGGAGCTTAGCGGCGGAAGAGGTTGCAAAAGGACTTGCAGAAGCAGACCCCGAAAACGAAGCTGACTATAAAAATAATTTGGAGCAATATAAAAGGCAGCTTGCAGAGTTAGACAGCTATATAAGAACAAAAACCGAGGAAATACCGCAAAGTCAAAGGGTGCTTATTACCGCCCACGACGCTTTCGGCTATTTCGGCAGAGCCTACGGCTATGAGGTCAGGGGACTTCAGGGCATAAGCACCGCCGCAGAAGCGGGAACGGCGGATGTAAGCAGGCTGGCGGATTTTATTGCGGACAATAAAATAAAGGCGGTTTTTGTGGAATCAAGCCTTCCCGTAAAAAATATCCAAGCCCTAATGGAGGCGGTTAGGTCAAGGGGCTTTGAAACCTCGCTGGGCGGCTCGCTGTACAGCGATTCCACAGGGGACGCCGAAACGGGTACGGATACCTATATCGGCGCATTTAAGCATAATGCGGACGTTATCGTCCAAGCCTTAAAGCCCTGATTTTTAAAAATCAAACACTACAAAATTTGAAAGGAAAATTTATAATGAGCAATACGGAAAATGCGGTAGAAGTCAGCCGGCTTACCGTTGCATACAACTCAAAGCCCGTTTTGGATAATGTGGATTTAGAGCTGCCCAGAGGTATGCTTACGGCGGTAATGGGACCTAACGGAGCGGGAAAAACCACTCTTATAAAGGCAATGCTGGGGCTTATCCCAAGGGTGGAGGGGCAGATAAGCTTTCCGAGAATCGACGGAAAAAAGCCCTGTATCGGCTATGTTCCGCAAAGCGAAAGCATAGACCGGGATTTTCCCGTTTCAGTGCTTGACGTGGTTACAATGGGCTGCTACGGAAGAATAGGCTGGGTAAAAAGACCCACAAGAGACGACAGGGACTTCGCTATGGCGATGCTGAAAAAAACGGGTATGGAGGAATTTGCAAAAAGGCAGATCAGCCAGCTTTCGGGAGGACAGCAGCAGAGAACCTTTATAGCACGGGCGCTTGCTCAAAGGGCAGACGTGTACCTTATGGACGAACCCTTTAAGGGAGTGGATTCGGATACGGAAAAATCCATAATCGCTCTTTTAAAGGAGCTGCGCTCGGAGGGAAAAACGGTGGTGGCGGTACACCACGATTTGTCAACGGTAAGCGATTATTTCGATTGGGTGACCCTTATAAATATGAAGGTGGTAGCCAACGGAGAGGTTAAAAAGGTGTTTACCGACGAAAACCTTAACCTTACATACCGCAGAGTGGGAAAGGCAGGTGCAGCGCTGTGAATATTCTATACGACCACACCTTTCTCACGGTGGCGGCAGGCTCGGCGGCTCTGGGCATGATAAGCGGCGTTATAGGCAGCTTTGCGGTTTTAAGAAAACAAAGTCTTTTGGGGGACGGAGTGAGCCATGCGGCATTGCCGGGAGTTGCCGCCGCATTCCTTATAACGGGAGTTAAAAGCAGCGGTATTCTGCTCGTGGGCGCACTGATTTCGGGGCTTTTGGCTGCGCTTTTGATCTCGGTTATTGTAAAATACTCCAAGGTTAAATTTGACGCCGCCTTAGCCGCCGTTATGTCGGGATTTTTCGGCTTGGGCACCGTGCTTTTGACCTGCGCCCAAAAGCTGCCCAATGCGGCGCAGTCGGGGCTTTCCACCTTTATTTACGGTCAGGCAAGCGCAATGCTAACAAGCGACATTGTTTTAATAAGCGTATTATCGGCGGTTCTGCTTACCCTTACGCTGCTTTTTTGGAAGGAATTTAAGCTGTTTTGCTTTGACAGGGATTTTTCGGTGCAGTCGGGCTTTTCGGAGAAAAAACTAAGCCTGCTGCTGTCCTTTATGACGGTGATAACCGTAATTTTAGGCATACAAACGGTAGGCGTTGTGCTGATGAGCGCAATGCTGATCATTCCCGCAGCCGCCGCAAGGCAGTGGAGCGACAGACTTTATTCAAATATAATATTGGCGGCATTTTTCGGCGGCTTTTCGGGAGTTTTCGGCGCTTTGACAAGCGGCTTGGGAGACGGCGTCCCCACAGGCCCCGCCATAGTGATAACCGCCTCGGCAATAGCCCTGCTGAGCCTTTTGTTTGCCCCGAAAAGAGGAATCGTAAACAGAATTTTGCAAAGAAAAATAAGCCGTTTAAGGCTTACCGTAACTTTTAAGGGGGGAAACGAAAAGCAATGAGCGCAGAAATCGAAATACAAATTATCGCAGTGCTTACCGCCGCCTCCTGCGCCATTCCGGGGGTCTTTCTGGTGTTGAGAAAAATGAGTATGGTAAGCGACAGTATCACTCACACCATACTTTTGGGAATAGTGCTTGCATTTTTTATTGTAAACGACCTGTCCTCCCCCTTTCTGCTGATAGGGGCGGCGGTTATGGGACCTGTTACGGTGTGGCTTACGGAAACACTCACCAAAACAAGGCTTTTATCCGAGGACAGCGCAACGGGAATGGTATTTCCCTTATTATTTTCCATAGCCGTAATACTTATCACCAAATATGCGGGAACTGCCCATTTGGATACGGATTCGGTGCTTTTGGGCGAGCTTGCCTTTGCGCCCTTTGACAGACTGATGATAAACGGTGCGGACATGGGGGCTAAGGGAATTTATGTAAGCGGCGTACTGCTTTTGATAAATATTGTTTTTACGGCGGTGTTTTACAAGGAGCTGCTTATAGTTTCCTTTGACCCTGTTTTGGCGGCGGTTATGGGCTTTTCGCCCGCAATTCTCCATTATTCGTTAATGACAACGGCTTCCCTTACCGCTGTTGGAGCTTTTGAGGCGGTAGGATCGGTGTTGGTTACGGCGTTTATGATAGCGCCTGCCGCCGCCGCTTACCTGCTTACGGATAATCTGAAAAAAATGCTTGTTATTGCGGTGGGTATCGGCGGTATAAGCGGAATTTTAGGTTATCGGACGGCCGTTTTCTTCCAGGTGTCCATTGCGGGATCAATGGCCTGCTGGTGCGGCATTTTCTTTTTGGGAGCTTTTATGTACAGCTGCGGAGTGAGGAAAATCAATAAATTCAGATTAAAAACGAAGATGCAGCCTTAACAGCAGGCGCATTTCGGCACAGCTGCCCCGATAGCATGAATTTCAAAAAGTGTCGGAATTTTCAAGGAAAATTCCTACCGGTTCGCAAAATGGTGCGAAGTGAAGCGCTTCACGGACGAAGCATTGTCTGCCCAAAGCGTTGACAGGACATCAACGCCCAAAGCAGACGGTAGGAGCGTCATTTTGCGATTTTTGAAGTTCTTTTAAAATCAGTAAATTACCGCTCGGTTCGGTTTTCTGAGCGAAAAATAAATCACCGCCAAGTTTCTTGAGCGAACAATAAATCACCGCCGGGTTTCTTGAGAGAAAAATAAATCATCACCAACCTTATCGAAAGCACAAAAAGACTGTTTTTTTACACCCCCAACAAAGTTCTCACCCCGTAACTCCAAAAAAACAAAGACAGTCCAAAAACATCAGCCCCCAACCCCCGAATAAACCATCTCAACGATCTCCGTCAAAAACAAATCTCTTTCAAGCTTGTTATCAAGATGATAGCCCAAAACGTCATAGGACTTATCCCCCGTCAAAAACGCAGATTCCATTACGGAGGTAAGTATAAAAGCCATAATCCGCTTTTTATCGCCGCTTATGCCTGTCATAGCCAGCTTTAAACCGCTTTGAACCGCTCCGGTGTTGCTTTTTATTTTGTAATCCTTCATATCGCTTAAAATAAAGGTCCTTGCTATCGCCTTATTGTTAAAGAAAAAGTCAAAGACCTTCTGCGCCCTGTGAAGCACCCTTTCCTGCTCGGCGGCATTTTCGCCCGTTTCGTCATCGGAATAAAAGCAAAAAAGTATCTTGTTGGCTATCCTCTGAACGCATACCTCAATAAGCTTATCCTTGCTTTTAAAATGGTAGTTGATAAGTCCGAGAGCAATTCCGCTTTTTTCTGCAATGGCACGGGAGGTCACGGCGGACAAATCGCCGCCGTTCTGCTCGATAAGTTCGGTTGTGGATTTAATGATGCTTTCCTTGATATCCATATTTTTCCGCCTTTCTTGTTTCTTTATTCCGCTTTATTTTACCCTCTGCGCTTTCCCTTCGCCCGCAAGAATCTCCTGCGCTTTTATTACGGTTTTTGCGGTTTTTGCGTGTCTGCTTCCGATTTTCGGCAGTGATAAATACATATATATATTTTACCATATAATACATTAAGGTTACAATAGTTTAATAAAAATTTTACCAAAATAAGGGAAAATTCAGCAATTATTTACAATATCAGACGGGCAGAACATCACCGGCCTTTTTCAACCTCCCTAAAACGGGGATTTCTTTTAATAAGCGTATAACGGCAAAATTCAAGACTTGACAATTTCCCGCAGCAATGATATAATCTTTTTGAATATTGATAAAATAAAGCTATTGCTCCCCCAATTAACTCTTGAAGATTTTATGCGTCGAACGGCTGTCGAAAGACAAGGAAGAAAGCCGCAGGAATATGCGCATATTTCAAGGGTTTCTGACGAAGTATTTCGGCGGTCGGGCAAGCAGAAAAATTCAAGAGTTAATTGGGGGAGCAATATATTAACCCGAGGGATATTATTCCCTTATTAAATACGGAGAAATAAATGAAAGAAAAAGATACCGCTATATATAAATTTAAAGCCTGCGCCGTTTCAATATTGCTGTGCGGACTTTTCGCCGTTTTTGCAGCGGGCTGTTCCGGTCAGGAAGCCGATAATCCCGAAAACACCTCGAATCATCAAAACGAAAACGCCGATTCCCCTTCGATCAATGCCGTTTCAAAAATAACTCTCCCAACTAACGATTCAACGGGAGTTTATACAGGCAGCTTTTCGGGAGGACGCCCTACCGGATCAAAGGAAACCCTTCCCCCAAAAATAACAATGGGGGAAATATCCATTGCTCCCATTACAAAACCCCGGCAGTCAGATGAAACCGTAAGCGGCTCCGTAACGGAGGAAAACGAAAATACCAAGTTTTCATTTGATTTTTCAAGAGGCACTTTAGACGCAGGCGACTTTTTTGATATCGGCGAGGACACCACTCCCACTATGGTATACGGCTTCAACGGCTGATAATTAAAATACTGTGCCTTTATGTTTTATTAAGGGCATTCCGTTAACCAAAATTTAATATTCAACAACTTTGACAAAGACAGTAGGAATAATATTTTCCGAGCTTACAGAGAGCCGCAGGCGCTGAAAATGCGGCAGTCGGGTTTCTTTCCGAATATCACTTTGGAGTTGCAGGCTGAAAGATTTTTTATGAAGGTCAACTAAGCTGTGCCGTATTTTCCGCGTTAAGGAAAGCTGTTTAGGGAATAGGGCTTTTTATAGGCAACACCGCACAATGATTACGTGTGAATTGCGCAGCAGATTTTTCGTCAGCTTGCATAAATTCGACGCAGGAATACTGACGTATTTCAGAACTTGTTCTCAAGGAAAATTTGTGCAGGATGACGGAAAATGTGCAAGCAAGTCGCATGCAAAGCCGTTAGGCGGTCATTGTGCGGTGTTGCCTATAATTAAGCTGCCTTGTTCTGAACGGTTTAATAGGTGGTTGCAAGCATATCCTTGTCCTGTTATTCGGGGCAGGGATTTTTTAATACATAACATAAAGAAAGGAATGATTAAAATGTACGAAAAAGTAAACTCCTCCCTCTCCCCTGTGGAAAGGGAAAAGAAAATCGAAAAATTCTGGAATGACAACAACATTTTTGAAAAGTCAATGGAGGTTCACAAGGAGGATAAGTCCTATGTTTTCTATGACGGTCCTCCCACCGCCAACGGCAAGCCTCATATAGGACACGTTGAAACAAGAGCCTTTAAGGATATGATCCCCCGCTATCACGCAATGAAGGGCGCATTCGTTCCCCGCAAGGCGGGCTGGGACACTCACGGACTTCCCGTTGAGCTGGAGGTTGAAAAAAAGTTGGGACTTGACGGTAAGGAGCAGATCGAGGAATACGGGCTTGAACCCTTTATCGCACAGTGCAAGGAAAGCGTATGGAAGTATAAGGGAATGTGGGAGGATTTTTCCCGCACGGTAGGCTTCTGGGCTGATATGGACCACCCCTATGTTACCTATGACAATAACTTTATCGAATCCGAATGGTGGGCGTTAAAGAAAATCTGGGAAAAGGGTCTGCTTTACAAGGGCTTTAAAATAGTCCCCTACTGCCCCCGCTGCGGCACTCCCCTTTCCTCTCACGAGGTTGCGCAGGGCTATAAGGACGTTAAGGAAAAATCGGCTGTGGCAAGATTTAAGGCAAAGGGCGAGGACGCTTATTTCCTTGCCTGGACCACCACTCCATGGACATTGCCCTCAAACGTGGCTCTCTGCGTAAACCCAAATGAAACCTATGTTAAGGTAAAAAGCGGGGAATACACTTACTATATGGCAGAGGCTCTCCTTTCCGCCGTTTTGCCCGAGGGCTGGGAAATTCTTGAACGCTATCGTGGCAAAGAGCTTGAATATAAGGAATATGAGCCTTTATTCGATTTTGTTTCTCCCAAAGAAAAATGCCGGTATGTTACCTGCGACACTTATGTAACGCTTACGGACGGTACGGGTATCGTTCATATCGCTCCCGCCTTCGGTGAGGACGACGCCAATGTAGGAAGAAATTACGGTCTTCCCCTGGTACAGCTGGTTGACTCAAAGGGCGAGATGACGGCGGAAACTCCTTGGGCGGGTATGTTCTGCAAGGACGCAGACAAGGAAGTGTTAAAGAATCTGAAGGAAAGAGGACTGCTGTTCAGCGCACCTGCCTTTGAACACAGCTATCCCTTCTGCTGGCGGTGCGACACTCCCCTTATCTATTATGCAAGAAACAGCTGGTTTATCAAAATGTCCGATGTAAGAGACAGAATGATAGCCAACAACGAAACGGTAAACTGGATACCCGAAAGCGTAGGAAAAAACCGCTTCGGCGATTGGATAGCCAATGCGCAGGACTGGGCGTTAAGCCGCAACCGCTATTGGGGCACGCCCCTTAATATCTGGGAATGTGAATGCGGACACCGCCACGCAGTGGGAAGTATCGAAGAATTAAAGTCCATGAGCAAAAACTGCCCCGAGGATATCGAGCTGCACAAGCCCTTTATCGACGCCGTAACCATTGCCTGCCCCCAATGCGGCAGGGAGATGAAGCGTGTTCCCGAGGTGATAGACTGCTGGTTCGACAGCGGCTCAATGCCCTTTGCACAGCATCACTATCCCTTTGAGAATAAAGAATTGTTCCGGTCGCAGTTCCCCGCCGATTTTATTTCGGAAGCCGTTGACCAGACAAGAGGCTGGTTCTATTCGCTGCTGGCTGTTTCCACCCTTGTATTTGACAAAGCGCCCTACAAAAACGTGCTTGTTTTAGGCTTGGTTCAGGACGAAGAGGGCAGAAAGATGTCAAAGCATTTAGGCAATACCGTAGATCCCTTTGAAGCGCTGCAAGCCTATGGCTCGGACGCCGTGCGCTGGTACTTCTACACCAACAGCGCTCCCTGGCTGCCCAACAGATTTTCGGGCAAGGCAGTTACCGAGGGACAGAGAAAGTATCTTTCCACCCTTTGGAACACCTATGCATTTTTTGTGCTGTATGCCAATATAGATAATTTTGACGCAGAAAAATACGATCTTCCCGATTCCCCCGAAAAGCTCCCCGTTATGGACAGGTGGCTTTTGTCAAGGCTTAATACGCTTATAAAGACAGTTGACGAAAACCTTGCGGAATACCGTATTCCCGAAGCCGCAAAGGCTTTGCAGGATTTTGTGGACGAAATGTCAAACTGGTATGTAAGAAGAAACCGTGAAAGATTCTGGCAGAAGGAGCTTACACAGGACAAAATCAACGCCTATATGACCCTGTATTCCGCTTTGGTTACCGTGGCAAAGCTTACTGCGCCAATGACTCCCTTTATCGCCGAGGACATTTACCGCAACTTAGTCTGCACAAACTGCAAGACAGCGCCCGAAAGCGTTCATCTTTGCAGCTATCCCGCCGCCGACGAAGCTCTTATCGATCCCGAGCTTGAAGCGAATATGGAAGCGGTGCTTCAAATAAAGACCCTGGGTCTTGCCGCAAGAAACAGCGCTGCGATAAAGAGCCGTCAGCCCTTGTCTCAGGTTTTGGTTCAGTCGGAGCATACCCTTGAACCGACGTTTGCGGAAATCGTGGCTCAGGAGCTTAATGTTAAGGAAATAAAGTTTGTGGAGGATACCTCCGAGTTTACCGTTTACAGCTTTAAGCCTCAGTTAAAGCTCCTCGGCGCAAAGTACGGAAAACAGCTGGGCGAGGTGAGAACCGCTCTTGCCGAAGCTGACGGCGCAAAGGCGATGGCGGAGCTGAAAAATACGGGAGTTATGACCGTTACTGTTTCAACAGGCGATATTAAGCTTACCGAAGAGGAGCTTTTGATCAGCGTTTCTCAAAAGGAGGGCTACGCCGTTGAAGCGGACAGAGGCTATACCGTTGTATTAAACACACAGCTTACCGAGGAGCTTATCGAGGAGGGCTTTGTCCGTGAGATAATCAGCAAAATACAGACAATGCGCAAGGACGCAGGCTTTGAGGTTATGGATAATATCAGAGTTTACTGCGGCGATAACGCAAGGATAAAGGAAGTTGTCACAAAAGGAAAAGAGGAAATTGCCGAAAATACCCTTACCGAGGAATTTATCTTTGACAGGACGGCAGGATATACCGCAGAGTGGGATATTAACGGCGAAAAGGTAACTCTCGGAGTAGAAAAGCTCTGAGAACTTATTCTCATAGAAATTGGAACGCATCTTTTCTATGAGAATAAGTTTTGATTTTGCGAGGTGACGCTATGCCCAATTTTACCCGTTCAGCCATAAAGCAGTCCTTTGTAAAGCTTTTAAATCAGCGCCCCATAAATCAGATAACCGTCAAGGATATTGTGGAGGACTGCGGAATAAACAGAAATTCCTTTTATTACCACTTTGCGGATATGCCCGCCTTGGTGGAGGAAATAATCACCGACGAGGCGGACAGGATAATCTCCGAGTATTCCTCCATAGATTCCATTGAGGACGGCTTTAATGCGGCGGTGCAGTTTATACTTGACAACAAAAAGGCGGTGTATCATATTTACAATTCCGCCAACCGAGACTTGTATATTCAATATCTGCTGAACATCTGCCAATATGTTGCTTCAACGTATTTTTCCACCGTATTCCCCGACGCACCCGTTAAGGAGGGGGATAAGGAGCTTATAATAATGTTCTATAAGTGCGAGCTTTTCGGAGTTATTGTGGAATGGCTCAATACGGGCATGAAGCTTGATATATGCAGCGCCTTCAGGCGGCTTTGCATTTTGCGGAAGGGCATGGTGGAGGAGATGTTCAGGAGGAGCAGGGAAAGTTAGAAGGGGCTGTAAAAAACTACCCGTCAAAAAAAGAGTTTAATAAAGTTTCCGTCCGGAGAATTTCGCTTGCGAAATTCTCA
>CANEHP010000062.1 GCA_947427325.1 uncultured Clostridia bacterium
GTAAGTATCAAAGGTGCCTGACAGAAGATATGCGAAAAGACAGGCGTTGGACATGGTTTGTAAAATAAAGCTTCGTATTTTGTTTTCTTTCTTAAATTTAATATTAAGCAGCAGCGTAAATGTTAAAAATGCGGTAACGGCAACAGTGGGAGAGTTATTGGAATTCCAGTCTCCCCATGTAAACGAGCTGCCGATGGATCTGTAATAGCAGAATGCGCCGTTAAAGGTAATCGAGCATATTAACAGCACAGCATTTAACCCAACGGGAATTTTCGGCTTGTATTTTGCAAGATATGCTCCCGCAAAATAGAAGAGTATCGGATATAAATTATCCCACCACTGAGGCATTATCTGAAAATAGTCGTCGCTTGAAGAGGGAAGCAGCCACCATTCCGCCGATTCAAACCGAAATGCGTTGACAAAGGAGGGCAGCATGGAAACGACAAACAGCGCCGCCAATAAATATTCGGCCTGCCTTTTATCCTTCAGGTTGTTATACAGTATGTTTAAAAAGGGGATCAGCAGATACAGACCCAAATACATTTCAATATACCAGGCATATCTTGTGCCCTCAAAACCAAAAAGATCGGTTATAAAATCTTTAAAGCCCGCTTCTTCTCCCATTACGAATTTTGACACAAGAAAAAAGACCACGGAACATATTATATATGTATTTATTGTTTTAAAAATACCCAAAAAATATTTTTTCTCGGGCTTTTTTTGATTCATCAGATATCCGCTCAGCATTAAAAACATAGGTACGCAGATAATGAAAAGGTTGCGGAAAGTACACATTAACATCATTGTGCCGCCTTCAACGGGCGTTCCGTAAAATCCCGAATTATGGAAAAAGTGTATGCCGTTAATACACAGCATAGCGGCGATTCTTATTATATCCAGCGATTCGTTTCTTTTTGTCATAAGCGCTTCCTTTATATAATGCTAAATTTCTATTAAAAATCAGTATAAATGCCGATTATGCCCGGTCTTTGCTTTCCTGTTCGTTTTCCTGTTTTAAGGCTGCAAGCACGGAGGTTATTTCCTCAATAACATTATTTTCGATAAATTCCTTCGCCTGTCTTACCGCATTTTTAAAGGCAAGGGCGTCGCTGCTGCCGTGAGCCTTTATAACGGGCTTAGCCGTACCGAGCAGGGGAGAGCCGCCTGTTTCGCGGTAGTCCATTTTTCTTGACAGCGCCTTAATGCCCTTCATGGTAAAGGCTGCTCCTATTTTCGTGCCGATATTTTTATAGAAAATATTTTTAAGGGAAAGCTTCATAAATTTTCCCATACCCTCAACTGTCTTTAAGTAAATATTTCCCGTAAAGCCGTCTGTAACAAGAACGTCGCAGCCGCCCAGCGCCGCCTCTCTGCCCTCTATATTTCCGGTGAAATTAACGGGAGCGTTTTTCAAAAGGGTGTAAGCCTCATGTTCAATCTCCCTGCCCTTTTCTTCCTCTGCGCCTACGTTTAAAAGACCTACTCTGGGGCTTTGCACGTTCATTATTTTATCCATATAAACGCTGCCCATAACCGCAAACTGCACAAGCATTTCGGCTCGGCACTCCACGTTTGCGCCGCCGTCAAGGAGAATATAGTTCTGATTTACGGAGGGAATGATGGGCGCAAGGGAGGGACGTTTTATTCCCTTTATTCTGCCTATAACGGTTGTGCCGCCTACCACAAGCGCCGCCGTGCTGCCTGCGCTGATAAATGCGTCCGCTTCGCCGTTTTTAACCAACTGAAAGGCAACGCCCATAGAGGAATTGAGCTTTGACTTTCTGATATCCGTGGGGTTATCCTCTATGTGTATTATCCCCTCTGCGTTTCTTACCGTTATGCCCTTTTCCGAAACATTTAAGGCTTTTATTCTTTCGTATATTTTTGCTTGGTCGCCGCAAAGGACTATTTCGACTCCATAGGCTTTTACCGCCATTTCCGCACCCTTGATGACCTCGTCGGGGGCATTGTCGCCGCCGAAAGCGTCTAAGGCTATTCTGATTTTTTCCATTTGTTTCCTCCGATTATAAGTATTAGAACTTGTTTTAATCCTATTGGGATATATTCTCGGTATTATCCTATGAGAACATTTTTTAAATCCGTCAAGGCTCTTTCCGCTATTTTCTCGTATCTTTCCTGTTTATTTTTAATTATCTCATTGAGGGGCGGCAATAAGCCCATATTTGCGCCCATAGGCTGGAAGTTTTTATTTTCCGCCGTCACATAGTTACACAGTGCGCCGCACATTGTTGTTTTGGGAAGAATAAGGGCGGGGCGTCCCTGCAATGCTCCGGCTAAGCTTTGTCCCGCTATTATGCCGCTCATTGCGCTTTCCACATAACCCTCCACTCCCGTCATTTGTCCCGCAAAATATATATTGTCGCTGTCTTTAAGCATAAAGCGGCTTGTAAGCAGAAGGGGACTGTTTAAAAATGTGTTGCGGTGCATAACTCCGTAGCGGAGAAACTCGGCGTTTTCAAGCCCCGGTATCATTCGGAAAACCCTTTGCTGTTCGGGAAATTTAAGATTGGTTTGAAATCCCACCAAATTATATGCGCTGCCTTCCACATTTTCCTTTCTCAGCTGCACCGCCGCCCACGGGCGGTGATTTGTGCGGGGGTCGATAAGACCCACAGGCTTCATACAGCCGTAGCGGACGCTTTCCGCCCCTCTTTTGGCGAGAACCTCCACAGGCATACAGCCCTCGTAGACCGTTATCTTTTCCCGTTCGCCCTCGGGATTTTTTTCGGCATAAGCATTTTGTCCCGCTTGCCGTTCAAAGGGCTTCAAGGGTACGGTTTCCGCCGTTACAAGAGCTTGATAAAAGCTTTCGTATTCTTCCCTGTTAAAGGGGCAGTTGATGTAATCCGCTTCGCCCTTGCCGTATCTTGTGGCGTAAAAAGCCTTAGTCATATCTATGCTGTCCGCCGACACGATAGGCGCTGCCGCATCGTAAAAGCTTAAGCCCCCTCCGCATTTTTCGGCTATTGCCGCCGCCATTTTTTCGGAGGTCAGGGGACCTGTGGCAATTACCGTGTTTTTTTCGGGGAAGCTTGTGATCTCATCGGAAATAAGCTCTATGTTGGGGTGGGAGGTGATTTTTTCGGTAATATAATCGGAAAATTTCTTTCTGTCCACCGCCAAAGCTCCTCCTGCGGGTACGGCGGAGCTGTCCGCCGCTTCGAGAATCAGCGAGCCTAAGATACGCATTTCCGCTTTCAGCAGTCCGCAGGCGCTGCTTATCCGGGCGGCTTTAAGTGAATTGGAGCAGACAAGCTCGCCCAAGCCCTCATAATGATGAGCGGGGGTATATTTTCGGGGCTTCATTTCAAAGAGCTTTACCCCGAAATTCCTTTCAGCCAGCGCCCAAGCCGCTTCACAGCCCGCTAAGCCGCCGCCGATTACCGTTACGTTTTGCAATATGTTTTCTCCTTTTTGAAAACTTGGGGCTGCAAAAAATTGACAGTTGAAAGTTGACGGTTAAGGTGTCGGCTTCGCCGACAGATTTGAAATTTTACGTTTCCGCCCATATTTCAAGCCGTTTCCTTGATAGAATGCCGCATTCGCATAGGTGATAAGACCGACTGATAATATTTTAAATCGGCGAAGCCGTTCCGCAACTGTCAACTGTAAACCTTCAATTTTTTACAGCCCCATGTTCTGAGATTGGGACTTTAAGCCCGCACTGTACGTCCGTCGCTTAACGCCTTTGCGGCAGGGAGGTAATCCTAAGCTCCCCTTAGCTGCCCTTTATCGGTACCGCCTTACGGATTCGACCGTTATGGCTATAATCAGCCATGCGATGTTCCAGCCCAAAATAAGGCTTGGGCACAAAAGCTGAGTGTTTCCCGTCCACGCCGCCGCCGCTGCGCATACCGCACCCAAAACCGCTCCTATAATCATAGTCCAGCAGCCTAAGCCTATGTCCTTCATCAGCTTTTTGGCGGAAATAATCGCTTTTGAAAATCCCGTAAATGTGCCGCCGCAGCTTACTGCGCCGCTGCCCTTCGGCACATAGTGAGTAAAGCCGTTATACTGCTCATGCATACTGTAGGGAAGCACCCTTATCTGTTCGGGAGGAATTTCAAATACCTCGGCAATTTTTGATACGGTGACGATTGAGTCGGTGGTTTTTATTACAACGGATACTCCGTTTTGCGTAAGCTGCTGCAAGCTGTTTTTGACCTCCTGATTTGCAAGCAGCTCCACAAAGAACATAATTACAATCTCGCCGCCCACCGAAAGAAAGATGGTTTCGGTGGAGTCGGTAACATATTTATTGTATTTTCGCATATCGGGCAGCTTTATGTCGTGGCGCTTCATCTGCTCCTTGCCGCCCAATATCATACGCTTGTTGCCGTACCAGCCCAGAACGCCCAAGTTATCCTCGTAAACGCAGTTTTCAACCTTGACTAAAATATCGTCCTTGTCGTTTATCATATTTCTGAACATATTTGACATTACCGAGCCGCTTTTTATGGCAAGGCTTGCGGCTAATATTATTGCCTGGTCAAGGGCAATGTTGTTGATGGAGTTGGGCTGCTTATAATGCTTGATATTCGTATAAATAACCGTACCGGGAGGGAAAAGCAGCGATGCGTCTATCATCACCGAGTTTACCTCCGAAAACTCCTCCGCCGCCTGATAGCCCAAAATAACGCTGTCGGTTTTGGCAAGGCTTTTTCCCGCCTTGGTAAGAGGTGCGTTTACCACAAACATAACGGAGAAGGGGGAGGCTAAGGATAAAACTGCGGTAAATACCGTTAAGGCGTAATAGATGTTTTGAGAAAGTCCCGGCAGACCGAAGGGGATAATGTAGGATACCACGGCGGAGATAAGCGCTGCGCCCAACGCTGCGGGAACTAATTTTCTGCTGATTTTGTCCGCTTTGTCCTCGCAGTAGCTGCTTTTAAGGAAATCGGTGAGCAGCTCGGTTTTTTTTATGGCTGCAAGGCGGGGAAGCTCTTTTACAACGCCCTTGGTAAGTGCGGAGGCGGGCTGTTCGTCTACAAGAAGGGCGGAATATTTTGCGCCGTCTCCCGAAATGAAGCGGAAATTACGCTTTGCCCTGGTTATCATCATCAGCTTGCCCAGGGTGTTGAACATCAGTCCCGCAATAGCAACGGGGATAAGTACAAAGGCATAGCTCAACAAAACGTAATCCGAGTTGGAAATATTAACCGTGGTAACGATAAGAGAGGCGACGGCGGTAACGGCGCAGACGCTGTCGCAGTCCGCTTTAAGCTTAAACAGCTTAACAATTCCGCCCGACAGGACAGAGCCGCAGACGACGCAGCCCAAAACTCCCATTACCAGGCTGTAGAAAAGGTATCCCTGCACGTCCTCCCTTCTGTCAAGGAAGGTGACGTTTGAGCCGAAAAGCTTAAACACCATACCGTTGCCCAAATCGCCCATAAGCGCTACAAAGCCCATAAATAAGGTTATTGCCAGCAGCAGGAACAGTCTTATTCTTATTACCTTGTGAGATTCGCAGAGATCCGACCAGATCTGACCTGTGGCATCATAGCTGTCAAAATCATCCTCCTGTTCTTTCTCCTCGTTTTCCGAGTCCATCATAAAGTCCCGAAGCTTGCGCTTTGAATTTTCCTTGGCTTCGGCTTCTATTTCGGGAATAACTCCCGTAGCCTGTATTATTTTGTCCTTATTTAAATTTAATCCGCCGGTGGGAGCTTTTAAAAGCTCGGAATTATCCAAAGGCTTGGAAAGACCCAGCGTTTTTCTTTTTTCCTCTTCCTTTTTATGCTGCCTGGTAAGGGCGTCGTTCAGCTTTTCCAGAAGGGTCTCGTTGCTCCTCTTATCCTTTTCGGAAATCTTGTCATTTCGTTCGCTTTCTGTTTTTTCCTTTTCTTTTTGGGGAATGTATTCTTTTACGGGGGGCAGGCTTTCCAGCGTGGGTGTTATATCCCTTTGCGGGTTTTCCCCCTTGCTTGCTTCCTTTTCCTCTGTAAGGGCGTTGGATATAAGGCTGCCCAAATCGGTGGAGGTCTGATACAGCTTGACCTTATCGTCAAAGACTTTCGGGGAGGCATTGGCTTCTGCCAGCTTTTTCAGCTCGTTGCCCGCAATTCCTCTGGTGTCGCCGCTTAAGGTGTCGGTTATCTCTTGCGCCCTGCTTTTTACTTCAAGAGGATTAAGGGAATCTATCATCTCCTCGGGATTATCCAATTCTTCCTCGGCTTTAAGCTGTTTATCAATGAGCTTTCTCTGCTGTGTATCGTATTCGGGACGTCTTGCGGGCTTCCTTGGCTTTTCCTTTTCGCCGTCGCTTTCGGGAAAGGCCAAATCGCCGCCGTCTCTGCCAGTCTTTTGCTTTATGTCCTCTCCCGAGCCGTCGGAAGAGGGTTCGGCAAGCTTACGTGCAACTGCGGCGAAGAAATCGGACTTGGGCTTGTGCTTTTCCTTTGCGGTATCGGGTATTTTCGGCGATTTTTCTTCTTGGGCTGTCTGCCGGGCTGTTTTGGCTTTTTCTTCTTCCTCAGCCGCTTTAGTCCTTTCTTCCGCAGGAGGCCGGGGCTGAAGGTCGGGCTTTGTTTTGGGAATATTTTTTGGGGGTGTTGCGCTTTCGGATTTTTCTGCGGGGAAATTTATATCCTGTGCTTTTGGAACGGGCGCTTCCGTATTTGCCGTTTTGTTGTGCGTATTGAAGGAAGTGTTGTTTATTTCGGCATTTTCCGCTTTTTTGCGGGGCGTGCTGTTGATTATAGAGGTGACGCTGTATTCGGATTTTGAGCCGTCGACTTTTTTTGTTCCGCTTAATGCGGCGTTGAGCTTATCCTCGCTGATAATGGATGTAACGCTGAAATCCCCGCTCCCGTCGGAAGCGTCGCCTTCGCTTTTAACCGACTTTTTAGCGTCAATTTCGGCAAGTATATCGTCTAATGAAAAATTATCTGCCATTTGGTTCTTCCTTCCTGTTTTTTGCTTTTGGTTCTGATGTTATACAATGGGTAAAGCCCGCTGCTGATTCGACTGTTAAATTCCTCTTTAATAAAGTATGGACGATTACGGATTGTGTTTATCGTCTGTACTTTACCGCTTCATAAATCAGTATTCCCGCACTTACCGAGGCGTTCAGGGAATTTACGTGTCCGTACATATCTATGGAGAGGACCCGGTCGCATTTTTCTCTTACCAAGCGGCTTAATCCATAGCCCTCAGAGCCTATTACAAGACAGCAGCCGCCGTCTAACTTCGCTTTATAAAAGGGCGTGCCGTCCGCCTCCGCTCCGTATATCCATATATTTCTTTTCTTTAAGCCCTCTAAGGTTTCCGCAAGGCTGTTCACTCTTGCTACCTTTATCCAGCTTGCCGCACCTGCGGAGGTTTTAAAGGCAGTGGAGGTGAGTGAAGCGCTGCGCCTTTTGGTAATAATGACTCCGTCTGCACCTGCCGCTTCCGCCGTTCTTATAATTGCGCCTAAGTTGTGAGGGTCCTGTATTCCGTCGGCGGCTATAATAAAGGGCGGCATTCCTTTTTCCTCCGACGCCTTCAAAATATCCTCCACATCGGCATAGCTTACCGCCGCCATAACTGCGGCAGCTCCGCCGTGCTTAACGCCCGATCCCAGCAGGGAGGTGAATTTTTCTTCTCCGACCTCTTTTATAACCGTTCCCGCTTCCTTGGCAAGGGCAACGATCTTTCCCGTTCCTCCTGCGTTTCTCAAAAGATAAACGGTATCGATTTCACTGTGGGCAAGCAAAGCCTCGGTAACGGCGTTTTTTCCGTATATGATCTGTTCCTTTTCATGCTGTGAGGCGTTTTGAGCGGCGCTTGCCTCTTTGTTTTCTTTTCCTTGTTTTCCTTCTTTTCTTTCTTTTCCTTGTTTTCCTTGTTTTTCGCTTATTTTCTTATCCGCTTTTTCCTTTTCGTCAATGCTGATTCTGCAAAAGCTTCCGTTCTGACCGTTATTTTTTTTATTTTTCATTTAACTCTAAAACCCCCGATGAAACGGCATATACTGTTTTAAATGTGTTATAAGGCAGGATTCTGTCTCGGTCTTTTCTGAGGGGCGGATCTGCCGGCGGAGGGCTTTTCAAAGCCGCCTCTTGAAGCGGTTTTCATAATATCGTTCAGCTTTGAGCCGCTGACCGTTGAGCCTACCACAAAGGTGTTTACAAGATGAACATATTCGGAAAGCACCTTTGTCCATCTGATATCCGCCAATACCACCAAGGGAATATTTGCGGTCTTTTCGTCCGCTCTCAGCTTGCGGTAAAAGTCTATAAAGCAGTTGGTGGTGTTGCCGCAGTAAAAAACGGGAATTGTGCCTTTTTTTGATTTTTTAAGGTTTTCTATGGCTTTATCATTGCCTACTGCCGCTTCGGCACTGTAATCGTTTGTACAGAAGTGCCGCCAGGAAACCTTGATGTCGTCTGCCGAGCTGCTGATAAGAAGAACATTTATCATTGTTTTATCCCCACATATTTATTTGTAAAACTTTACCTTGTTTTTTCCCTCATGCCCTGAAATTTCCATAGCCTTATCCGCATACAGAAGCATATCCTCGGGGGAATAGCTGTAATCTCCGCTTTCGCAGGCGCCTGCGGGAATGTAGATAACGGGTTTTTCCGCTGCCTCTATCATTTCGGAAAGGGCGTCGTTTATTCGGCTTTCAAATTCCCGTTTAGGTTTATCTGTGGGCAGAAAGCCTACTACTATATTTCCGCTTATGCCTAAAAGAGCCTCGGGGAATCTTTGCTTTAATGCGAACACCGCCATTTGTATCTGTAAAGGTCTTGACGGATTGGCGGCAAAGCTGTAGGCGTTAAGGGAAACGCAGAAAAATATTCCGTCAATTTTTTTCTTCATCAGCCTGTTAAGCTTAAAGTCAAAGCAGGGCTTTTTCCAAAGCTCCGTAAGCTCGTCTATCATTCCCTCCGCTATCATGGAGTCGTCTTCGATTTTCTGACAGATCCCGTCTATTTCAAAGGGCAGGGCTATGGTATCAATGGGCTTAAACTTCTTTACAATATCCGCCGCCCTATGTTCGTTTGCGAAAACCTTGCCCATAAGTACAAAGGGAGGACATTCCTTAAGGCTTAAAAGAGCCTCGCCCGTACTCAGACAGGTACTGCTGTCGGCGCAGAGAAGAATCAGATCCGGTTTTTTCGTATAGACGGCGTCCCGGGCGTTTATCTTCCTGCTTTCAAGAAAAAGGCTGTACTCCATATCGGTGTTTATTATCTCGTTAAACAGATCCAATGTGCCCAAATTACTGTCGATTATAAGGATTTTCGGTTTATGCAGCATTATCGGCGCTCCTTTCTTGGAATCTGTCAATATAGGAATTGCAGGCATATTTTCGGCATATTTTACCCATAACTGCGTTAAAATTTCTTGACTTGCGGCAGCAAGTCTGCGTGACTTTTTCAAAGTCACAAGGAAATCCTTTGCCTTGTCCTCGGCAAAATCTCTGCGAAAATTCACGCACCATTCCTATGCTGACAGGTTCTTACATCAGCCTTACACATTTATGCAGGCCGCGTTTTGCGGTAAGCCGAAGAGCGTGATTTTTGAAAATCCGATATCTGCAAACGGCAAAGCCACAACATAATATACAATTATAATAGATTATAACACAATTTGTAATAAACTGCAAGATTTTATTTTAATAATATTGCTTTTTTGACTTATTACTTTCCTTAACGACTTTGACGGCTTTAACGCCCCAATCCGCTAACGCCGCCGCCGCTTCGAAGGAGAATAATTCACCCGGCATAATCACGGGAACGCAGGGGGGACAGGGGGCGGTTATCGCTCCGCAGATTCTGCCCTCGGCTTCATCGACGGGAATTTGCTCGGTGGGGGAGAAAAGGGCTTTTTTTAACGGCATTGCCCTTTGGGGCAGGGGAATGTATGTTTTTTTGCTTTGCACGGGCTGTCTTTGAGGAATTTTTTCGGCGGCGGCAAGAATTTTCGGGAAATCCTCCAATGGCTGAGCCGTGGAGAATAACATAACGACGTATTTTTGGTCGGCATACTCGCAGAAAACGTTTCGCTCTTCAAATTTTTTGCAAAGCTCAAAACCGCTGTAGCCGTATTCCACCGCATCTACGGTAATTCTCATTGGATCGCTTTCCCTTAAATAATAGCCGATTTTTGCAAGGTCTGTTTTAAGCTCCGCAATTTTTGCCATTGTTTTTTCTGCTTTATTCCTTTCCAGGGCAATGTGCCTGTTGCATAGGTCGAGGCTGTCCAAAATCAAATAGGATGGGCTTGAGCTGCCGAAAAGGGACATCATTTCCTTGGCCTTTAAAGAAAAAATTTTCGGCGCAGCTTTTCCGATATGAAGATAAGCTCCACCCGTTAGACAGGGGAGAGTTTTGTGTGCGCTGTCGGCAGTAAGATCCGCACCGAGCAGAAGGGGGTGATTTTGGGTAAAGACCCTGTACGCACCGTGAGCATTGTCTGCCAGAAGGGGGACGGAGCGGCTTTTGCAGACCTGCGAGACAGCGGCAATGTTGCACTCTCCGCCGTAATAGTCTATGCTTTGAATAAAAACGCACAGTGTGGAATCGGTAATCGCTCTTTCTGCGGATTGGGCGGTAACCTTACAGGATAAAAAGGAGTCGGATTCTATCCAGTCAATGTCTAAATCAAGTAAAATACAGGCCGAAACAAGGCTTTTATGGCAGTACCTTGAAGCGGCAATGCGTGTTTTTTCGGGAGCGTTGGCTTTGGCGAGAGCCAACATGGTTTGAATCGCCAAGGTGCTGCCGCCGCAGGAATATAGGGTCTTTGACGAACCGAAAAGGGAAGAGGCGATTTCCTCCGACTGCTTTATAATGCCGTCGGATTCAAAAAGACTGTCTGCGCCGCTGATCTCCGTTATATCAAAGGGAGTTGATTTTCCTCCCGGCATATGGGCACGAACGGGACTGCGGCTTGAATAATCCGTTAAAAAATCGTGTATGGGGGTGTTCATTATAATCCTCTTTCCTTATTCTTTAGCCTTTACTTTTTACAAAGGTTTTGTACAAATTATTGCAGAACCTTTGAGGGCGGTGAAAATCGGCACAGCTTTTACAATTATAATATAGTATCACAAGCCTGTGCTTTCGTCAATATCCTGCAGTGTGAAAAAGGTCGATGAACGAAGCCGGCGCTGCACATTCTGCAAGAATTTGCATATAATGCCTAAAAGGAGCTTAAAAAAAGGCGCACAAATTGTGTATTACGATTATTGACAGGGTAAAATAAGAGTGATATAATATACAGGCACTCAAGAGAGCGGGAAAAAAGTCAAAAAACCGAAA
>CANEHP010000063.1 GCA_947427325.1 uncultured Clostridia bacterium
GATGTTCAAACTCGGGCGAGCCTTGTAAGTACATATTTCTCGGATACCACTCGTTTGCGAAAGCGGGTACGCTGTACACGCCCCAGTGAATAAATATACCGAATTTTGAATCGATATACCATTCCGGAACACGGTACTGCGAAAGGGACTCCCATGTATCCTTGAATTTGCCCTTTGCGATTACCTCGTCAATGTGCTTTAAATATTCCTGCTTATTCATAATGCTGCTCCTTTTTACTGATTTTAAGGTTATTATATCATAAGAAGAGAATTTTGCAAGGCAAAATTCGATACCCTTAAAAAGATAAAATGTTCTCAGACATTAAAAAATCTCTTCCTATTTCCGTTATTCTAACTTATTATACTATATTTGAACTTTTATTTTCTTTTCCTTTGTGCCTACCCCGATATTAAAGCTGCAATTTCCCAATGCGTAGGAAAAATAGCTTCCCCCATCCTTTATTGCATACATAAAAGGCGCATAGGCGTCATTGCCGCTGATATTCAGCATATAGGGATAGTTTTTAAAGCGGCTGAGCCAGTCGTCGCAAAAATCCTCTGCCCCTTTATGGATTAAAGCTGCCGTTTTCGGATTGTCGGCTTCATTTTCTGTAAAGATTGGTTTTCCGTCAATATCAAAACCGCTTAAAGACGGAGTTTCCGAGCCTAACAGCATTTCAAAAAATATATTATGTCCCGAACTCGAGTCATGAGATAAATATATATCCCGATTATGACCTTGAGAAAAGCAGTAAGAATATAGCTTTCCCGATTGCAGCAGGCTTTCTGAGGAATTTGGGTGCTCCGAAAAACTGTCGTTGATGCCGCCGTTAACGCCGATTATTTCGGTACAGATTTTCCATTTGCGGCACAGCTGACTTATTGAAACTGCTCCGCTGCCTGCCCAGCCTACATCTACAGCCAACGCTTTTCTGCAATTCGTAAGCTTATCTTCAAAATATTTTCTTGCTCCGATGTTTAAGGGTTCATAATGCTTATTTATCTGCTCTTTATTGTCAATTATAAATTTTGCAAGCAGCTTGTAATTCTTATTATTTATAACAGTATCCTTTAAAGGGCATTTATTATGCAGCTCTCCTAAGTCCATTTGCTCCAAAATTTCTCTTGCGGAAAAATTGTCTCTGTTCTTATGATATATAAAACGGCGGATAAAGTCAAGTGTATTTTCATTAAAACTTAATTTTGCAGCAGCCAGCCTTGACCATAAAAAATATTCTGTATCAGCGTTGGGATACAGCTTTTTGTAAACCTTGTGCAAAAGCTCTCCATCCCTTGCCAAAAACAAAACCTTATCAGCTCCTGTTTCAAGCTGTATTTTTCTAATAAAGTTACAGTAGCCCAAAACAAAAATTCCGCTATAGCCATAGCCGTATTCATACAGCATTGGATATAAATTAAGACCGCTGTGATATTTTGCATTAACAATCCCGCTGTACGCAGATCCGATTATTGCACTGAAGCAGTCAGGCCGATACGGATTGCCCTCGGTGTTGGGATTTTTGCATATAAAGGGAGTTATTCCCCGTTCCTTGCACTTTTCATAGTCACTGTAAATATTATCCCCTATGTGGGCAATATTTCTGCTTTTTAAAAAGCTCTTTACCGCCTCATACAGCTCACCGTTATTTTTCGAGCATCCGTATTCATTTGAAACAAAAAGCTTTTTATACCCCGAAAAGCCGTTTTTTTGCAGCAGCTTTTCCAAAAAATCACTTTTAAGGTACATATCCGATGTAATAACAATAGGTATGTTTTTTTCCGTGAGAATCTCCCAAACTTTTTTCATGTAAGGATTGGCAAAGCAAAGATTATATTCCGCTTCCAATTCCCTGTCCTTTGCACGAGAGTATATAGAGCCTGCATATTGCTCCATATAATCGTAAATATCATCTAAATTGATTTCGGTATTTCCGTCTTTTTCCAGCTTTTTTTCTCTTGCGTTTTTTTCGGAGTATTGACGAATTTCCGAAAAATCAAGCAGCTCCGCTTCTGCGCCTGCTATGTAAAACAAATCGGCGGGTTGAGAAAAGGGTCGGTAAATTAATGTATCAAAAATATCAAAGGATACGGCGTCAAAAGAGCAAAGCTTTTCAGCAAAGTTTTCGGGAGTTTCGCAAAGGCTTAATTCCGATTCGGAACTTTTGCAGCAGAGTTTTTTTCGTTTTTCACTAATGCGGGACAGCCTTTTATCCCCTAAAATACAGTAATAAAAATAAAGCTTTAGCAAAAAAAAGCCTTTTTTAACGGCAGATTTACCGTTTCCCTTATACTTAACATAGGCTTGTCTGATAACAGGTCTTTTTCCTATTAAAACACCGTAAAGCTTTTTCTTAACGCTCACGATAAATCTCCCTTCCCAACGCTTACAAACGGCAGGGCGTTTCCCGTTAATAGAGTAATTAACCGTTTTTACGTCTGTCAAACGCCTTGTCCTTAATTTTTGCCAGCAGTCTTGCAGGTATAAGTCCTACCACCGGCGGCTTTGCAAGGTAAATTATCCCTGCGGGATATAGCTTAAGCTTTTTAAAACCCTCCGCCTTTACTCTCACTTCTTTTATTTTGTCGGAATATTTACGCCTTTTTATTGTGGTCCGGCTTTCATTAAAGGCATACAGGCGCTTTTGAATATTTACTCCCTTTGCGCCCATAGAATACATAGTCATAAACAGCGCATATTCTTCACATCTGGCGGTTTTTTTTGAAACAGGGTACATTCCCGCCTTAATCACCGCCTCTTTTTTTAAAGCGCAGGCACCGTGCATAAAGGGTATGGCAAACAAAAAGTCCTTTTTATTTGGATAAACGGGATAATCTCTGTGACCCCATTCGCCCTTTTCGTCAAAAAGGACAATATTTGACGCCACAATATCCGCTTTTGTTTTTTCATATTCTTTAATAAGATTTTCAAATCGGCAGGGAAGAGAATAATCATCTGCGTCCTGCCTTATAAGCAATTCTCCCGCCGCATTTTCAATGCATTTGTTCAAGGAGGCGGCGCAGCCTGAATTTTGTTCGTTTTTAATATAAATTATCTTTTTATCACTGTACTTTTTAATATATTCATCAATAATTTCCCTGACGTAGCCATCGGAACAATCGTCGCAAATTATCAGCTCAAAATTTCCGAAGCCCTGTTCCAAAACAGAGGATATGGCTTTTTTCAGCTCCTCCGACTTAGGGTTATACACCGGCATTATAACCGATACTGAAGTTTGAAGCATTTTCTCACCTTTTCATAAGCCAAAGTATTTCCCACAATCTTAAATTTGCTCTGCAAAATCTGCCCTTCCCGCTAAGCGCCGCCGTTCCATAGCTCCAATATATAGGCTGTTTTATATTCCCCTTATGTAAGAACTTTTCGGCAAGCCTTGGAATAAGGTACATTCTTTTGACGTCCTCAATTTTTGACGCAAGGGGAAAACTATAAAGCTCTGACGGGTCGTCGGAAAACCTCAGACCGCCGTAAGTTTGGGCCGCTTCAATATCAGGGCGGTACATCAGCTTATCCAAAAGGGGGAAAATAGACCGTTGGCGGGCTTTTATGTCGGATATGTCACTTTGAATAACATATTCCTGTTCAGCATAACGCATAATCTCATTTTGCTGTGTTATAAGAATGTTTTCGTTTAGCTGAAAAGGGTTAAAGCTGTTATCCTCCTTTAAAACAGGGATAAAAGTACCATTTTCTTTTTTATAGCTGATTGTCATTCCGTGAGGCGCACTGCACAGTGTTTCAAAAAGATTGTTGTTAAATCTTGAAACCAAAAGAGGCGAGGTGGATTTATCAAAAAGATAAGCGTTATATTCTCCGTAGTTCTTATCAGGTCTTGCGTACAATCCGAAGTAATAGCCCATCTGCTTTTTCCCTGTAAGAACCGTAAGGATTTTTTGAATCGAACCGATCCAGCCGCTGTCCGCAATTCCGTAAGCGACCTCATCCAACAAGCCCTCCTGCTTTAAGTATCCCACCGCATTGCTTTTGCAGTCTTTTGATACGCTTTTTATAAATTCATTGTAAATAAGGGACTTTTTCAGCCTTGCGCGAAATTCCGCCGCTGCCGATTTTCCCATCTCTGTGTTTTCATCATCATTAAAGCCTATATCTATGTAAACCTTGTTCCTCTCATCATTATTTAACTGTAATCTGCTTAAAATTATTTTAGGGGTAAGAGTGAAGCCCCCCTCTAAAAGATATCCGTAAGCTTCCTCTCCTAAATCGCCCAAAGCGGCGTTTCTTAAAGAAAGCCTGGAGCAGTAAAGATATTTAAGCTCTATATCAAGGCTGTTTTTTCTCGCAATGACTTTAGCAAGATTATACATAATCCAGCCGTCGCGGGCCAGAAAGTACAGCCTTTTTAAACCTGCCGCCTTGGCGCACAATAATACCCACCCTATAAAATCGCACATTACAGGGGCAAATATTTCCCTTGTGGTCTTTAAAACAACAGGATTATATTCCTTGGTAATTATACCGCCATACATATTGTCGTTTGCCTTAGAATCCACACCGTTTTTTTCGGTATTCTCATAGTTATATGTAATCTGCATATCATCTTTACACTTATCTATTGTTTTTCTGCTGCTGATTCAAATACTCACTCAAAAAAACAGTGCAGTGCTTTGCTGCACTGCACTGTTGTAAGTGAGTTATTTACTTGTTGAAATTAACCTGTCGTAAATTACTTTCTCTTCTTGGAAACTACAACTGCAGCAGCAGCGATAGCAGCAGGAATGATAGCAATAGCTATACCGGTAGGCTTATTCTTGTCGTCTGTGCTGGGCTTTTCAGGATCACCGGTAACTCCGTCGATCTGCTTAAGAATATCCTCAGAAACGGTTACCATGTAGAAAGCGGAGAAATGACCTGTTTCAAATGAAGCAGTCTTCTTGTCTTCGTTAACAGTGAGCTTAATCCACTCAATATTATTCTTGTCATCTACATAAGCGATAGCATTGGAAACGCCGTCATAAGCAACAGTAACAGTTATCTTCTTGCCTTCAGCGGGCTGAACTACCTTGCCGTCCTTATCCTTTACGGTAACGTCAATAACTGTGTTGATAGCTGCATCCTTGTCCTTCGCCTGAAGTGTTTCAAGAGTAGTAGCAACAGCTGCTTGATCTGCAGGCTCGGGCTTAACCTCAAATGTTACTTCAACGCCGGCTTCAAAAGCACCTGCGGGAGCAGATACGGCTACGCCGTTATCAAATGTAACTTGAGTAGGCTTATCAGCTTCAACCTTAACGGTTTCAGTCTTTAAGCCGTTTGTTGAACCGGGGTCAGCTGCAGGAGCATCAGTAGTAGGATCAGCTTCTGCAAATGCAGCAACTGACAAGGATAAAACTGTAGCTACTGCAGCAAGTGATGCAATAATTTTCTTCATGATTATGTCCTCCACAAAATTTAAAAAAATTTTTTATAAATAACTCCCATTAGGAGGTTATTCCGTTTTAAATAGGTTTTTTTAATCAGCCTTTAAAAAACCCGTCTATATTGGGCAGCTTCATGCCGTCGCGCATTTGATAGGGCAAAACTCCATGAACACCGTTTTCGGGAACTATCAAGCCAATCATATTGTAAGCGAATGCCAAAACCAAAATCGCCGCAATGGTTATGCTGACAATGGACGATGTTTTCTTTTTTGCTTTTCTTTCGATAATTCTCGAGCCCTCTTCTCCCTCGATTCCGCTTTCCCTTAACAGTTTTCTTTTAAAATACGGCAAAAGCTCTGTTTTAAACGCCTTTAAGCCTTCGGGAACTGCAAGCACCGCAAAAAGCATGGTATAGTATGAGAATCGCTCGAATAAAGCGTGCTTGGTCATTACTATCTGCCAAAATCCCATCATCATGGTCAAATGAATCAGTACGCTTAGTGTTCTTGACTTATTCTTAACAAAATAAGAAACAACAATCATAAATGCACATAACAGCAGCGGATAGAAGCAGTAATAGAAATAAACGCCCTTTTCAATAAATACCGAACCGCTGTATTCCGTGTGAAATTTTGAAAGAATAATGCCCAGCATACCGTCGGATAATATATAATAGAAGAGCAATCCAAACAAATACAGTAGGTGAGATCTTGAGCTGACAGGTATTAAGCAGACCAAAAAAACAGGAATCATATAAATAACCGTCAAATGGAAGGTCGCTGCCAGCAATATAATAAACAGGAATCTCCAAAATTTTTTTTCAACCAGGAATTTATAAGCAAAGCATATAACGGACATCGCAATGGCTTGGCGTATATAGTTCATATCCAGGTAGAAAAGGTATAAGTTTACATACAGAAATATCGAAACAAACGGATTGATCGAATATCTTGCAATAAGATAGGCGGGACCAATCAGAATTATCAAAGATGTAATCATAACGAATACTCCCGGCTGAGCCGTAAAATATCCGATTACCTTATTAAGAAGTATAAATCCGATTTCCCAATCCTCATAGCTCATTTCCGAAAATCCGGAAATCGACATCTTGAAAAAACCTACTGCGTACATCGAATAATCCGCACCGACTCTGTATCTGTAAGCTGATATTAAATACAACTGAATGAAACAAACCGCTACATAAAGGACTTTCTTCATTGCGGACTGTTTGCCGGTGCAAAGTATCAATGCCCATACAATAATTAAAAGGATGTTAATCAAGTATACCAGCATTACCTTACCACCTATACCGCTTTTTAACTTTTTTATCTCTTATACAAAATCTGCGCCTTTTTTCGATATTTGAATTATATCATAGTTGAAAAGAATAATCAATACCCATACTAATTTTTTTTGTAAATTTAAATAAATTTTATAATAAATTTCAACTTAGGCGGTCAATATTTGTTCATTCTGCCGTGAAACTTTTTTAAACTTCCTATAATTTTTTCAAACTCCCCCGTACTTGAGCAGTGTTAACATTATATATAATAGTATATTATTTTTTAGGGCGCTTGAGAGCGCTTGACCGACAAATCATTGTAAAAGGTATTTGCGGAGAGCGGCTTACACATACATCGATAATTCGGATAAAATTTTCAAACAGTGCCGTAAAGGTATAGACAAATCGTTCTTTTTGATGTATAATAAAACCAATTATTGAGCGTTTTGTTTTTTATATTCTGCCTCTTACTTGTCGGATGTTAGTTCGGTCATTCCCAAAAGCTTTAAATTGTTGTTTAAAGTATTGTTTATTAAGTATTTCGGGTTCAGCCGACTTTCCTTTTTTTCATTACAGGTCCGTTTTTCCGAATCTTGTGAATATGCGTCAATTAAATCGCTCATAAGTCCTGCAAGTTCTTCCGAATTGAAGTAATTATAGGTTTTTAAGCCGTGCTCCTCCGCTAAATCCTTGTTTCCCTTAACATTGGTCAATATTGCATTTTCTCCGCAGTATAACGCCTCCATAACATTAAACGGCAAGCCTTCATATCTGCTTGATGAAATAAGACAGCCGCAGGTTTTGTATAACAGATTTACATTACCGTAATGCCCTAAAAACAAGGTTTTATCCCCAAGCTTTTTTTCATAGGCAAGGAACTTGCAGAAATCCAATAAGCTGCCATTGCCGGCGAAAATTACCATAAAATTGTCTTTTTTTATTAAGCTGCATGCCTCAATTATGGTTTGCTGATGTTTTCTTTCGGAAAACTCTCCTACGCAAAGAAAAAGATATGTGTTTTCATCTATTTTGTTTGCCTTTTTAAAGCTTTGGATTTCATCAGCCGAAACAGGCGGAAATTTTTCGGAGTCAAGCCCCATACCGTTTATAAATACTATATTCTTGCTTAAACGATATTTTTGAGCAATTCGGTAATCATCGCCGTTCATAACAGCCAATATATCCGTGTGTTTTTTTACCAGCTTTTCAAAAAAGATGTAAAGCTTACTGCGAAGGCTTTTATCATCGTCAAAAAGGTAACCGTGGCTTATGTGGACAACCTTTGTTTTCCTTCCGCAAAGCATGGAGGCGGCTCTTCCGATAAATCCCGCTAAAGTGGAATTGGTAAACACCGCGTCAAACTCATTATTTCGTATTATTGACGCTAATTTGAGTATTATGCCTATATTGCCCAAACTTAAAAGCTTTTTTTTGTAAGGAATTTCAATATGATGAACACCGTTATAAGAAAAAGTCCCTCTTGACGCAGTGTACACCTCAATGTTATTATTTAGAAGATATTTAATATATGGAATGTGGAAATTTTTAAAATGAGATGCTTCAGAGGCTGTCATTAAAATTTTTTTCATAAAAAATACCTACCTAAAAGGAAAATTGTTATGAGTAAATTAAAAAAACTTTTTAAATCCTCAATTTATATAGCTTTGGCTTTCGCAGTAGCCGTGTCTCTGTGCGTGCTTAATATGACCTATGCCGAAGACAATGAAGAGCCGGAGATTACCACCGAGCCGGAGCTTGACGATACAACCGAAACCGATGAAACCATCACGGAAATAACAGACGGAACGGAGGATACTTCGTCCGATTCGGAAACCGGCGATGAAACAGAACCGCCGGATGTAACCGACGACACCGGTGAAGAGCCAACCGACGAGCCTCCCGTTAATCCTGCTGAGCTGCAGCTCAGCTTTACCAATTACAGCCTTCAGCTGGGTCAAGGAGTCCAGCTTACGGCAAGCTTGGTAAACAGCGATGCGGAAAATCCCGTTATCGGCTTTTACAGCAATAATACAAGAGTTGCGAGAGTTGATGCGTCGGGTTATATTATTTCTACGGGAGTGGGGCAAACCGAAATAGTTGCTTATTACGATGATTTATTTGCTATGGCAGTAATAACCGTTACAGAGGAAGAGCAAAAGCCGGAATTTATTATTTTGTCAAAAAATGAATATTTATTAAAAACAGGCGGCACTGCACAAATAGAAGCGGAGCTGCTTCCCAAGGAAATTGCAGACAGCTATTCGTTTACATATTCCAGTGAAAATCCCGATATAGCAACAGTTGACGAGAACGGAATTATAACTGCCGTTAAGGAAGGTGAAACGGAAATAACCGTATCTGTCGGTGATTTGTCCGAAAAGGTTTTTATTAAAGTTTCTTCCGAGACATTTTATGTCACCGCAAAAGTTGACGGATATCTTTACAATTCAAAAGGGGAGGCAATGGCGGGAAGTATTGTCTATATTGACGGTCAGGCAGCAACTGTTGACAAATCGGGCTATTTTTCCTTCAGTGCAATAGATCAAAAAGGCGTAGTTATATCAATATCCGATTATCCCGATATTAAGTGCGATTTTAAGGTAACAAGGGACGACACAATTTATTTGTTAAGCAGTGAAAGCTCTCTTGTAACCGTATCCTCCATATATGAGCTTCAGGGCTTGCTTCCTATAAATAAAGTAAATTTTGATTCATCAAGTATTGTTTTAAACGAAGGGGACGTATATTCGCTTAACTACACTTTTCTGCCTCAGGAAGCCACGTTAACCGAGATTAAATACGAAAGCTCCAATCCTCTTGTGGTGCAGGTGGGACAGATTGACGGAGTTATTCTCGCTAAAACCGCCGGAGATGCGGTAATAACTTTGACCGTAAACGGCGGGCAGGCTTCTGTACAGCTGAATGTTACGGTTAATCCTCAGGAAAGCACAAAATTCAGCATTTTAATAGTAGTACTTGAAGGAATTTTGTTTTTGGCGGCAGGCACTTTTGTGTTTATGCTCTATCGGAAATATAAGCTTAAAACCGAGAGTGATTTATCGGAGGAAGAGGAAAAAGACGAAGACATTCACGATATTGAGTAAAGAATACTGTAAAACCGCTTTAGAAAAAAGCTTAATCGATACAGCGCCGTACGGGGCCGTAAAAAACTGACGGTTGACAGTTAAGGCGTCGGCTTCGCCGACGTATTTGAAATTTTACGTTTCTGCCGACATTTCAAGCTGCTTCTTTGAAAAAATGCCGCATTCGCATAGGTGATAAGACCGACTGATGATATTTTATACTAATTCTCGATTAAAATTAGACAAAGCCGGCGGGCGGGGCGTTCCTGATCAAGGAAGTCCCGACGCAGGAATATGCGGATATTTCAAGTCGGGCTGACGCAGAACAGGGACGCCCGGGTCGTTGGATTTGTCTAATTTTTATTGAGATTTAGTATTAAATCGGCGAAGCCGTTCCGCAACCGTAAACTTTCAATTTTTCGGGTACACGATCCGAAAAATCGTTGCTTTAAATAATTCCCCTGTCTATCGGCGGACAGGGGAATTATTTGCTTTAGTATAAGTCTCACAGTATTATGACAGCGTTTACTGCCCTCTCTGCGCTTTACGAACAATAGCTCCCGCAGTTGCAAAACAAATTTTTAAATCCCACCACAAATTGCAGTTTTTGACATAATACAGCTCCATCTTTTGCCGTTTTTTATTGGTGTATGTAGTGTCCTTCGAGCAATATGCCTGCCAGTATCCCGTTAATCCGGGCTTGACCGATAAAAGCAAATCCTTATCCTCACCGTAAAACTTCAGCTCTTCCTCCTGTATGGGTCTTGGACCCACAAGCGACAGCTCGCCCTTCAAAATATTGAGCAGCTGCGGCATTTCGTCTAAGCCTGTCCTTCTTAAAAAGCTTCCGAACGCTGTGGTCCTCGGATCGTTTTCCACCTTATATTCAGTGCGATACTGCCTTATCTGCTCCTTATTCAGCCAGCGCTCCAGATTATCCGCATCGTCTACCATGCTTCTGAACTTATAAATATAAATTTCTTTTCCGTTTTTCCCCAATCTCTTCTGCTTATAAAACACATTTTTTCCTGTTCGCTCCGCTTTTATCATAATCGAAAAAACCAAAAATAAAGGACTTGAAACGATAAATCCCAAAACAGAACACACAATGTCAAAAAAGCGTTTTACAGCGTTATACAGAGGCTTTTTGTCCAATTTGACAGAGGAATCGGAACAATTTCTCAAATCTGTTTTTTCAGCAGTTGATTCCCGTACCGCCACAGCGGAATTATTCCTTACAGCCATAGGAAATTCCTTTTCGTAATTATTATTCTTTAAAAAGTTGATTGAATATTTTATACCATGGCGCATTTGAAGCAAAGCAATTATTTAGAACTTGTTCTCATAGAAATTGGCACGCATCTTTTCGGCAAATTTTGCC
>CANEHP010000064.1 GCA_947427325.1 uncultured Clostridia bacterium
ACGGAAGCCAATGGTTATACTGGTGGGACTGAGCCGTAAAATTCACGAATAGCTCCTGCTGCCGTTCTGTAAGAGCGTGGCGTTTTGGTTTTTCCCAAGTATGGCTCTTTTTAATTTCCGCCATCACTCCATCGGATGGATTGAGCCGGATATACCCGTCACGAACAGCCGAAGTGAAAACAGGGTGCAAAATCGTGTTGACGATTTCCATACTGTTCGGCTTAAATCCCTTTTCGTAGATCAGCGACATATAAAACTTCTTGACATCGCTGTACTTAATGACCGTGATATTTTTCTGCCCGATTTCCGGTCGGATATACTTATCATACATATAGATGTAATTGCTTCTTGTGGAATCTTTGAGTTCGTGCTTCATAGCGATGTACTCGTCCCAAAAGGAATTGAGCGTCATCTTCCTTGTTTCGTACACAAGAAGATTATCCTCCAAGTCCTTTTTATGGCAATTACAATGACTCTCATACCTGATTGATAATCTCACCCTTTGCGGCAAAGGATTTACCACCTCCGGATACGCCCAAAATAAACTCGTTGCCATTTAAGAGCTGCTTGCGGTCAGCGATAATCATATTCTTGCTGATTACATTCTGACCGTAGTAAATGCCGTTTTCGTGGTAGATGTCCTGTACCCGAAACGGAATGAACACAGCCAATGATTCCGTAGTCAAAGTGCGGAAAGTATCAATCTTTCGTGTGCCGAAGGGCATAACGGTATTCAGACCGTCCATCTGCTGAAATTTCAATACGCCGAACTGACAAAGATGTTTTCTCGCTGTGGTAAGTAGGGCTTCGGTGTCATTGTCAAGCTGTTCCTTTGTCTCTGCCGTATGCACCATTGTAAGGACAGCGAACATCATTCGCTGGTCACGGGTTGTCAGGTCATCAAGAAATTCCTTCATTTCCTTTTTCTGCTGCTCCATATCATAGGGGACGGTGGCGGAAAAGTTATTGTTGGAATTTTGTCTGCGCTGCCAGTTGGTGATGTTCGTTTCCACGCCTAAAAGTCGGCTTTCCGCCTCTCTGACCGCTTCATCTGTGGGAACGGGGACAACATCAATCGACATCATCAGGTTTCTGTTCAGATCGGTCAGCTCCGCCACCATACTATCCTTGATATAGGATGCGTACTCACGCAGGAAAAGAACTCTGCCGTAACGGTTTCCCATTTTGAAATAGTCCTTTTCAAACTCCATTGAATCCGGGCAGATATAATCCTTGAAATCGTGTCCCTTCTTTCTCGTTTCCTTTATATCAAAATGGAAAGCAGTTTCTTCCCCCACACGGTAGAAATCGTGGAAGATACGAAGCCTCTCGTCTGTTTCAAGCTCCACGCATTTGCTGCCGAGCCTGCCGAAATGTGCAATCAGGTCAGCGCCCACACGGGCAAAGTAAGTACGGGCGTCCTCCATATTTTTCTTGTTGACTGAAATTGTCATATACTTATCCTGCACGATGGCGTTTGCCCCGGTAGCCTTTTCGAGCAGCATTTTGTTGTACTCCTCACGGTACTCGTCCAGCTCATCGCCCGTTTTTGGAATCAGGATTGTTTTCTCAAAGTCCAGCCGATTCAGGCGGCGATTGTTGATTGTGATTTTTGTCGTTGCGCCGCTGTCAAGGGAATTAAGCAGCTCCGAGTATTCAAGAAACATTGCTTCCTTATCTTCACGGCTTGCCACAGCGTAGTTTATATCCGAAAACTTAAAGGTCTTGGAAAACTTGTCCTTGCCCACCTGAAAGATACCATCATCATAAATGGCGGCAATGGGAACACATCCTGAACGCCCTTCGGCACGACAAACTTTTCCTTATCCTGTTTGAATAAATTGGTAAGCGTTTTAATCATTTGATTTCAAAACCTCCTTCTGCTTCTTTTCCATACCCGGCTTCATCAGCTCCAAGTAGGTGTTTGTGGAATGAAACACGAGCTTCTTCGGCATAAGAAACTCTGATTTTATCCACGCATAGATGAATTTCTCTGCGGTCATTCCGTTGTATTTGATAAAACCGAGAGCCGCAAACGGGGCGGCTCCCAAAATGCACATCCACGACACGGTTTCTGTGCCGACATAGGGTTTCAGAAGGAAATATAATCCTACCGCCACCGCACAGGCACAGACAGAAAAAATGAACTGCCGCAGGGACAGTCCGAAAAACATCGCTTCCGTGTAGTTTCTGATTTCACGGTTAATTTTTACTTCCATTAAAAGCTCCTTTCTTTTGACATAAAAAAATCGCCACCTTTTTCAGATGACGATTCATTCCTTTTGAGTTGTATTCAGTTGTCGCCCGGCTCTCCGAACAGGATTTGCATAAAGTTTCTCCGTCCGTAAAGCACACGGATAATATTTACTGTCTGATTTTCGATTCGGTAAAACGCCGTATAATTGCCGCAGACCAAAAAACGGTAATCCGTTTCAAAGTCCACAATAGAGGAAAGCGGAGCGCCGCTTTCGGGAAAGCTGGCAAGCATACGGATTCTCTTTGTGATCTTGGCAAGCGTACCTACTGCCGCCTGCTCATTGCAAAGCTCCTCCGTAATATATGCTTTTGTCTGCTGTAAGTCTGTGATTGCTTCCGGTGAAAATTTTATCTCAGCCATTAGCAATGCCTAACATTTTCTCAACATCGGCAATATCCGTCCAGCCTTTTTCCTTTGCGGACTGTTCTCCTTTGGAAAGCTCGCCCATCAGCTTAATCACAGCCTTTGTTTTTTCGTATTCCTCCATATCGACAATGGCATATCTGCCCCTGCCGTTTTTTGTCAGGAATACAGGCTCTCCAACCGCAATGTCCCGCAGTACCTCCGTATAATTTCTCAAATCAGACACAGGCTTTATATTTGGCATAACATTCGCTCCTTTCAAATCTGCTGTAATTATTATACCCTAATTCATCGTAAAATGCAACAGCGTCTCTGAAATTTGCAAAAAAGTCACAATCACAGCCCCATCATCTCACGGATAATCCTGCCGCTCATTTTCACGCTGCCGACAAGCACAAGCATATTAAAGAGCAGCTCTCCGATATATGCCCACACCTGCGTTACCGCCGCAGCGTCAGGATTGACAACGGGCGGCGAAGCGGCAAAAAGTGAAAAGATGATACACGCCAAAACAATGACAGCACCTTCCAAGCAGACAGCGCAGTAGCTCTTTATGAATGATTTACCCACATTCTGGCTCGGCTCTCCTGCAAAGGTGGAAAGGGGAACGGGAGCAAGGGCAGTATACATATACAGCTTAAAAAATCTGCCGTACACCGTCATAATCAGGATAAAGGACATTATGGTGATAAACAGACCGCCGATCAGCGTAACCGCCCATAAGGGGATACTCTCAAAGAAGCCGCAGCTTTCAATGGTATCCACCATCTCCTGCGGCAAGGTTGTCTGCTGTGCCGAAGAAAATCCAGCGGCGGTCATAATTGTTGAAATCGTCCCCTGCACGATATTGAACAGGGCAAGCATTAACTCCATACCGTAGGTTAACGCTGAATTTGAGTATTGCTGTCAGCAGATTCAGTAGCTAAAAGCTCCCTTGATTTTCCCATTAAAGAATCGTGTCCCACCGGGACACCATTTTCCTTGCTCGGTCTGCCCGCTTGTCGTTTCATCGCTTCAAGTCGCATTTTATAGGCAAAAGCCTTCTCTGAGGGAAGTATCTGCGACCGTTGAAAATTGCTCTCCACCATTAAAATCGTGGCTTCATCTCTTGTCAGTTCGACAACCTCACAACGGAGCGTTTCAAATCCGGCAAGCTCGCAAGCCTTTTTTCGCCTGTGTCCTGAAACAAGCTCGTATCTGCCGTCCTTTTTCTGTCTGACGGTTGCCGGGGTGATAACGCCACGCTCCTTGATACTCTCCACAAGCTGAAACATATCCTCATCTTCCCGTACTTGAAAAGGGTGGTCTGGGAAATCGTCGATTTCAGTCAGCGGAATATCCCTGATTTTTTGTAGCTTTGCCTCGTCCCGTTCCTCTTGGGTGGAAAACAGGTCATCGAGTCCTTTCGTTGGTAGAACGAAGTCGCTCTTTCTGCCTACTATCGGCTAACACCTCCCTTGTAAAGTCGGCATAAGCCTTAGACACCGTGCTGTTTGGCTCATAAGCATAAATGCTCTTGCCCTTTGAGCTTACCTCTGCGGCTTTTACGGCAATGGGAATCGTCGTGCGGTAAATGCGGATATGGCTTCCGAACTGCCCCCGCAATGCGTCTACGGTGCTTTTGGCAAGGTTTGTTCTTCCGTCCACAAGGGTTAGGAGAATCCCGTCAATATTTAGCTGCGGGTTTGAGTGCCGCTTCACATTGGATATAGTTGTGAGAAGCTGCGTCATTCCTTTCGCCGGAAGATACTGAGCCTGAACAGGTACAATCACGCTGTCCGCCGCTGTGAGAGCGTTCAAGGTAATCATACCGAGCGAAGGCATACAATCTATGAGAACATAGTCGTATCCATTTTTGATTTCGCTCAGGTAGTTTTTCATTACCATTTCTCTGCACATAGCGGTGACAAGGCTCATTTCCATTGACGATAGTTCAAGATTGGACGGTACTAAATCCACGCCTTCCTCGTGCTTTAGAATCCCGTCATACGGATTTTCGCTCTTATCCATGATAACGGAAAGCAGCTTATCCGAGATTGTAACGGGTAACTCGTCCGTATCCTGCCAGCCGAGACAGGTCGTTAAATCCCCCTGCGGATCAGCGTCCACAAGGAGTACCTTTTTGCCCTGCATAGCAAGACCGATACCGAGATTGACCGCAGTAGTGGTTTTACCAACGCCGCCTTTCTGATTGCATATCGCTATGGTTTTACAGTTTGACATCTTGCGCTTTTCCTCCTTTCGCTGTATTCATAACCGACCTTTTATAAAGTCGGCTATGTATCAGCCGCAGTATTTGTTCTAAACGCCCCCTGCGGAAAGCGATTCGCTTTGTACGGGAAGCACTAAAGCTACAGTGAGCTGCACCGTATCATAGGAATTTCACCTCTGCCGGGTTCTCCGCCAGCCGCTTACGGAAGTATCATTATCATTCTGACTGTCATTGCCAAGCTCGGTTGCAGTCCGAGTTTCAGGACGGGAGTTCTCGCTTGCTCGTTTTAGGGCTCCCGAAAAGTCGTGAGACTTTTTGGGAAGAGGAGAAGCAGTGCAGCGTATGAGCTTTCGTGTTTACACGGAAGCGATAACAGCGGAACTTGCTTCGACGAGGTTATGGCGTACCCTCCTTCGGGCTATCATCAGAAATAAAGTCCTTAGTGCCTATATATTCAGTTGTCAAAATACAGCGAAGGGAGGCACTCCGTTTAGTGGTTTTTTAACCCCTTCACTTGTTCCCACTGGGAAACGCCCTTTGGGGACTCTGTTTTGAAATTTTTTCAAAAATTTTTTGAGAACGCAAAAAAGCCGCCTGCTTCTCAAACGAGAAACAAGCGGCTTGACCTATCCCTATTCAGATGTAACGCACAGTAATGTGCTTCCTGCGAGCTTTCGTGATTTTAATAAGTACATCGTCTATTGCGTCCGTGTATCTGCCTTGTGCTATAAGGCTGTTTTTTAGTTCAATTAGAGAACTGATTACCTGAGTGCGTTCCTGCTCGGTTAAATATATTTGGAAATTCTTTTGCTCCATCTGCTGCACCTCCTGATACCCTTATTATACGGAAAAAGGGCAAAAAGAAAAGGATACGGTTTATAGGCAAAAAAATAGAGCCTCAACCGTAAGATTGAAGCTCTGTTTTCGTTGTCGTAGATATCTCTTTTTTTTCTGTCGTAAATGGCTATAACCGCCCATTCTACAAGGCTTTTTTACTGTTTTTACAATGTAGCCACTACAATGAAGCCATTGGATTAACGATTTTCGATTCACCGTTTTTACGACAGCGATCTGTCGTAAAAATCCGCCTTTGCCCTCGAAGTCATTTGTCGTAAATTTGTCGTAAACCCCTTTTTTCGGGGTAAATTTGGATTAACGAAACCCGGCAAAAGCTGTCAAAACCCCGTTATTTTCTTATTTTTCACTCGGCAGGGTTTTCATCGTGGGGAACAACAAAACATCCCTAATAGAATCACTATCCGTAAGCAGCATAACAAACCGATCAAGACCCATACCCAAGCCGCCCGTAGGAGGCAGTCCGTACTCAAGAGCAGTAACAAAATCCTCGTCAACTCTTGCATTGGTAGGTCCTGCCTTTTTGCGCTGCTCCACCTGCTTAACAAAACGCTCCTTCTGATCAATAGGGTCGTTCAGTTCGGAAAAAGCGTTGCCAAACTCACAGCAAGAAATGAAATATTCAAATCTTTCGGTAAATGCAGGTTCGTCGGGCTTTCTTTTGGCAAGAGGAGAAATTTCAACGGGATAATCGTAAATAATAGTAGGCTGTACCAGCTTATCCTCTACATATTCGTCAAAAAATGCGGCAAGAACATCGCCCTTAGCTGCGTCGGAAGCTACCTCAACATTTTTTGCCTTGGCAGCGGCTCTTGCTTCCTCGTCGGTGCTCCAGCTGTAAAAGTCTACATCTGCGTACTTTTTAACCGCTTCGGTCATCTTCATTCTTGCCCAAGGCTTGCCGATTTCTATATCGTTTCCCTTATAATGAACGGTGTCGGTTCCGCAAATTTTTATGGCGATGGAACGGTACATATTTTCAATCAAGTCCATCATTCCGTAATAGTCTGTATATGCCTGATACATTTCTATGGTGGTAAATTCGGGATTGTGGGTAGAGTCCATTCCCTCGTTCCTGAAAATTCTGCCTACCTCGTAAACCTTGTCAAATCCGCCTACAATCAGTCTCTTCAAATACAACTCGGTTTCTATTCTTAAATACATATCTATATCAAGAGCATTATGATGAGTCACAAAGGGACGGGCGGAAGCACCGATTTCAAGAGTATGAAGCACGGGAGTGTCAACCTCCACAAAGCCCAAATCGTCAAGGTAATTGCGTATCTCACGAAGGATCTTTGAGCGTGTAACAAATACATCCTTTACCTCGGGATTGGCAATAAGGTCAAGATAGCGCTTTCTGTAACGCTCCTCCTTGTCCTTTAAGCCGTGCCACTTTTCGGGAAGAGGCAAAAGCGACTTTGAAAGAAGTGTGATTTCCTTTGCGTGAACGGAAATTTCACCTCTCCTTGTCTTAAAAACAAAGCCGGTTATGCCGACTATATCGCCTAAATCCCACCTTTTAAATTCCTTGAAGCTTTCCTCTCCCACATCGTCAATGCGTACATACGCCTGCATACGATCGGAGGAATCACGAATGTCAATAAAGTTCGCCTTTCCCATATCGCGCCAGCTTGTGATTCTGCCTGCGATTGAAACGGTTTGATTCTCGTACTTTTCAAAATCAGCCCTGATTTCACTGTTCTTGACAGTTACGGAAAACTTTGTTATCTCATAAGGATTTTTTCCCTCTGACTTTAATTGCTGAAGCTTTTCTATTCTTATTCTGTGCTGTTCGCTTAGCTGCTCCTGATACTGCTCTTCTGTAATTTCAACATTTTCCGTGCTTTGGTTATTTTCATTAGCCATATTTTATTATTATGCCTTTCTTTACGTCTTTCTTATTTACGCAAGCCTTATAAAACTCACTTTGAAATCTCCAAAATCTCAAATTTTAAAATACCCGCAGGAGCGTCAACATCGATTATTTCGCCCTTTGTTTTTCCGAGACAAGCTTTGCCTACAGGGGATTCGTCTGAGATTTTACCGTTTTTCATATCAACTTCCTTTGAACCGACTATATGAAGCTCCATAATATTATTTTTCTTCAAATCCTTTAATACTACCTTATTGCCTATACCTATATGCTCCGTGGAAAGATCGCTTTCATCAAGCACCTTAACATTTTGCAAGGTTTTTTCGATTTCGGCAATTCTTGCTTCAATAATTCCCTGTTCGTTTTTAGCTTCGTCGTATTCGCTGTTTTCCGATAAATCGCCAAAGGAAAGAGCAACCTTAATTTTCTCGGCAATTTCCTTTCTTTTTACGCTTTTAAGCTCATCAAGCTCCTCCTTAAGCTTTTGAAGTCCTTCGCTTGTCAAAACCATTTGCTTTTCTGCCATAATTAACCTCCGAAATTATCATATCATAGGGGTAAAACCGATTTAATAAAGGCAATGCCCCAAATTTATAAGAATTATTTGAGGCATAAGCCCCTCAAGGTTTCAGCGGAGTATAACCTCCTGCTTATACTATTTAGCCATGAGCAAAGCTCGCAAATCCTTATAGGAAGCAAATTTAAAGCCCCGCTCAAAAAAATCCATCACATAAACTAAAAAATTTAGAAAAACCCGGCCAACCTTGATATAATTAAATTGTTAAGAAAAAACCATAAGAAAGAGGCCGGTTTTTTCTGTCGCTAAGAAATTCTGCAAAATATTGCACTGTTCACATCAACTTCAGGCGGTCAAAGACTTCTGTTTGCCCTTGCAATCACAAAAATTGGAATAGGCGGAGTGGTACAATGCACGTTTTAAGCAAACAGGTCACAAACGCCTTTGGGTTTGCGGTTTTATTGCATATTGCGGCACAAAATTTGAATACTGCTGCTCACACCGCATTGCTTGCTGTTGCTTCCGTTGCCATTTTTTTAAATCTAAAGCTTATATTCGCTGTTTAAAATCCGCTAACCGTTACGCATAATTATTCACTGTGTTTTTTCTCGGCTTTGTTGTTTTGCGGCAGAGATGCTTTGTTGTTTTCTTTTTCGATAAATGTTGTTTTTGGTTTTACTTTTTTTTGGTGGTCGTATTTTATTTTGTGTTTTCGTTCATCTCTATATTAAATAGTAATTTTATAATTTCGGATAACCCTAAAAACAAACTAAATAAAACTACTGTAGCAAATTCGTAAATCAAAAATGCTGTAAAGGAGAAATCGTTTTTATTACTAAATCCTGTTTCGGTATTGGTGGCAATCACAATACTTCCAATAGTGCCAAATATCAGAATTATTAAAGACAGTATTTTGAGCCAACTACCTACTAATGTATTTTGCTTCGGTTGTTTTGCAGAAACAGGATATTGCTGTGTATTGTTGTATATGCCCAGTTCTTCTCTTTTCGTTTTTTCCCATTTATCCAATGTCCCATCATAAAGCATTTGAGTCCATTTTTCTAAAGAGCAATTACAATCGATTGTGCTGACACAGCAATTTAAGCAAAAATCATCATTCGGCTTTATTTTACCGCACTTCGGGCAGATATACATTTTCCCTTGAATGCTTTCGACAGTTTCATTTGACATGTTATTTCTCCTTTTGTGATTATCGCATTTTTTAAAGGTACTTCTTATATTGGATATTATATTTTTAATTCTTTATTTCATTATTGCTCCCCCGATTAAAGTTTTGCGCAGGACGCAGGCGCTAATGAAAAATATCAAAGAAAAAAGCACAGCAATATGCCATATTGCGAGCATTTTCGACGCAGAGATTTTTTATTTGCGTCAGGTATTGTGGCAAAATTTAATTTGGAGAGCAATAATAACGTTATTATATACTTACATTCCCTCTACAACCTCAAATGCCTTTTTCAGCTGAGGATCTTCGGTGTTGAAATCTTTAGGCAAAAAGTCGGGATCGCCTGTAAGATCTACCGAAAAGTCAACCTTTATTCCTCCGCTGATCGATGTGGAGGAGATGGGAAAAATTTCCGCTGTGGTAATCACAATAGCCGTACCGTCCGAAAGGTTCTTTGTTTCGGCAACCGTTCCTTTTCCCGCTGTTTGCTTTCCCACAATTTTTGCGGAAGCGTAGTCCTTCATACATATGGTAAACAGCTCCGCCGCACCCGAGGTACTTTCATTTACAAGTATTACAGCCGGCTGCGTTATATGCTCGTTTTCCGCAGAGGTTTCCAAAAACTTTGCCACCGAACCGTCTTTGTAGCGGGCGTTAGCCATAAGCTGATTGGGAGCAAATTTAGTCAGCATATTAGCTAAACCGTCATATATTCCGTTACAGCTTCTAAGATCTAAAACATAACCCAGCACGCCGTTTGCTTGCAGCTTTTGCAGCTCGGAAAGAAACTGCTTATCCGTTTGCTGATTAAATGCCTCAATGCGAATATATCCATAGCCGGAAACTATTGTTGATGTTACCGACTTAATGGTAAATGACTTTCTTGTTACAGTAACCTTCTTAATTTCACCGCTGCGCTGGACAGAAAGCTGCACGTTGGTGTTTTCATCACCGTCTACAGCATTTATTGCGGCGTCTGCGCCAATTTCAAGAACATTGCTTCCGTCTACCTCTGTAATAATATCCCCCACCTTAATATCTAAGCCTTCGGCGGGAGAATTAGTATAAATCTTATCAACAATAAGATATCCGCTTTCCTCACGGCTAAGCTCCAAGCCTGCTGAAATCATTGTTCCCGATTCGGTTTGACGCTTTTTGTTCGCCTGCGCCTCGGAAAGATATGCCGCCGCAGGATCTTTTAATCCGCCCACATATCCGTTGACAATTCCGTTAATTAAGTATTGCTCGTCAATGTCATAATATGCTGTATTTCTTACATAAGAATCTATTTCCTGAATTTTTGAATATATTTCCTCACGCTGTGTAACTCCGCCAATCAGCTTGTTAAACATATTTGTGGCAACAGTGGTGGTAATAACATAGGTTATTGCGCAGGCAATAGCCGCCACACTGATTATCACGCCTATTGAGTATCTTTTTTTCATAAAGTATCTTTCCTTAAATTTTTTGCGGTTATTTTTTATATATTTATGTAATTACCAAAATTTTTTTACATAGTCAAAGGGATTTTGAGGAATATTATTCACTCTCACCTCAAAATGAAGATGAGGACCTGTAGACCAGCCTGTGCTTCCCACTGCGGCGATAGTTTCGCCCCGTTCTACCTGCTGACCCACAGATACATAAACGTCGCTGCAATGTCCGTAAAGGGTGGAATAACCGTCGCCATGATCTATAACAACATATTTTCCGTAGCTGTAGCCCTCTATGTAGGTGGTTTTTGCAATAATTACCGTTCCCGCTTTTGACGCATATATAGGGTGACCGTAAATTCCTCCGCCGGAAA
>CANEHP010000065.1 GCA_947427325.1 uncultured Clostridia bacterium
ATTATCGCCTTGGCTTGATGTTACAATGACAAATCCAGAAGTAGAAGAAAAAGAGAAAGTAGATCCTGTACTTTTAAAAGAAGCCTTAATTGTAGCTGGTAAAAAATATGCTGGAGAAGATGGAATGGATAGCTACTTAGTAAACCCAATAAGGCGGACCATTACAAAAATTAGAAAATATTACAATTTTAGTTGTAAAAGATACAAGAAAAGCTTTGGTTTTTATCAAAAAGTCTGCAAATCTTGGCTTCGCTGAAGCTATTTGCGATTACGCATCATTTTATGAAAAAGGAATTGAAGTCAAAAAAGAACTTAAAATCTGACTGGAATAAATAAACCTTAAAATAAAATCAGGCATTTGCAAGAAGCGCCCCGCCTCATATTGCCAAGATAAATCTCAACGATCCCTCCTTTTTAAAGGGCGGCAATATACCGAAAAAGGTTGCGGAATACTGCGAGAGAACAGGGCAGGCAAGACCCAAAAGCATAGCCCAGACCTTAAGGATAATCTACGAAAGTCTTGCCGCCGAATTTGCCAAAACTCTTGACGATTTGGAAAGGATCACGGGACAAAGCTATCCCAACGTTTATATTGTGGGAGGCGGCTCAAAGGATAAGCTTTTATGCCAGCTTACCGCCGACGCTACGGGCAGGACGGTTATAGCGGGACCTTCCGAGGCGACGGCAATAGGCAACGCCATGAGTACCCTTATCGCTCTCGGCGAGATAGAAGATGTTGAGCATGCGAGAGCCGTTGTGCGCAGAGGGGCGGAGGTCAATGAATTTTTGCCCGATTTCAGCGATATGGACAGCAGACGGTAAAGATTTACAGTTGACAGTTGTGGAAGGGCTTCGCCGATTTTAAATTTTTCGGCGAAGCCCACAACTTAACTTTCAACTTTCAACTTTTTCAACGCCTCCGCCGAGGCGGTAAGCTCTCTCTGTTCCGTGCCGCTTAAGGGGATCTCCAGCACCTTTTCCGCACCCTTTGAGCCGACTATGGTGGGAATGCTTAAGCATAAGCCCTTAATGCCGTACTGCCCCGTAAGCAGGGACGATACGGGAAGAATGGAATGCTCGTCCCTTGTTATGCTTTCCGAAATTTTTGCCACCGCCATTGCGATTCCGTAATAGGTAGCTCCCTTTCGTTCTATTATCTCATATGCGCTGTCCCTTACCTCACAGTATATCCTTTGGGTATCCTTTTTGTAGTCGGGAATGCCCCTTAATTCGTAAAAATGGTCTAAATCGATTCCCGAAATGTTTGCGCCGCTCCAGACTGCCAGCTCGCTGTCTCCGTGTTCGCCTATTATTACCGCATGGACGCTTCTTGCGTCTACGTCAAGCCTTTGGCTCAAAAGATACTTAAGCCGTCCCGTATCAAGCACCGTTCCCGAGCCTATGACTCTTTCGGGAGGAAAGCCCGACATTTTTAAAGCCGCATTGGTGAGGATATCAACGGGGTTGGTAACGATCATTAAAATTCCCTTATAATCACGCTTTACTATCTCGGGGATTATGCCTTCAAAAATTTTCAGATTTTTGTCGATAAGGTCAAGCCTTGTTTCCCCTTCCTTTTGATTAGCCCCTGCTGTTATGATTATAAGCCCTGCGTCGCTTATATCGTCGTAATCTCCCGCATATATTTCCATAGGGGCGCTGTAGGGCAAGCCGTGGCTTATGTCAAGAGCCTCTCCCTCCGCCTTTTTTCTGTCAATGTCGATTAACACCAATTCGGAAAAGACGCTCCTCTGCATAAGGGTAAACGCAATAGACGAGCCTACAAAGCCGCAGCCTATTACCGCCGCCTTTCGGTTATTCATAGCGCAGTCGTCATTCATTTGCATTTCCTCCTCTCACCTTTAAAAAATATTCCGCTCCGGGAAAATCGGCGGCGCAGGTCAGCTGTTCTTCGATACGCAAAAGCCTGTTGTATTTGGCTACACGTTCGCTGCGGCAGGGTGCGCCTGTTTTTATTTGCCCTGCGTTTGCGGCTACTGCCAGATCGGCGATAAAGCTGTCCTCCGTTTCTCCCGAACGGTGAGAAATTACGGCGGTATAGCCCGAGCTTTGCGCCAGCTTGATTGCGTCCAGGGTTTCGGAAACCGTGCCTATTTGATTCAGCTTAATGAGCACGGAATTGCCGCAGCCCATAGCTATGCCCTTTTCCAATCGTTTCACATTGGTGACAAACAAGTCGTCTCCCACAAGCTGCAATTTGCCGCCAAGTCGGCTTGTAAGCTCTCTCCAGCCCTCCCAATCCTCTTGATCCAAGCCGTCCTCCAGGGAAAACAGGGGATAATCCTTTGAAATCTGTTCCCAATGGTCGATAAGCTGTGCCGAGGAAAACTCCTTTCCGCTTTTTGGCAGGCGGTAATGTCCCGGCTTTGCGGTTTTCCATTCCGAGGCGGCGGCGTCCATAGCCAGCAGGAAGTGGTTTTTGGGCTTATAGCCTGCGTTTTCGGCGGCTTTTATAATAAGCTCAAGGGCTTCCTTGTCGCTTTTCAGGTCGGGAGCGAAGCCGCCCTCGTCGCCTACGGCAGTTGAATGTCCCTCCGATTTAAGCAAGGAGGCAAGAGAGTGATATATTTCGGTGGAAAATCTCATACACTCCTTAAAGGTGGGCGCGCCTACGGGCATTATCATAAATTCCTGCACGTCAAGGCTGTTGGAGGCGTGTGCGCCGCCGTTTAAGATATTGAGCATAGGCATGGGGAGAGTGACTCCGTTAATTCCGCCTAAAAATTTATACAGCGGCAGGCGCAGAGACGCGGCGGCTGCCTTGGCGCAGGCGCAGGATACCGCAAGGATTGCGTTTGCGCCCAAATTTTTTTTGGATTCCGTGCCGTCGGCGGTTTTCATTATATTATCTATATTATAGACGTCGGCGGCATTTTCTCCTTTTAATGCGTCTGCGATTATTTTTTTGACGTTGCCCACTGCCTTTAAAACGCCTTTTCCTCCGTACTGATTATCCTTATCCCTAAGCTCGAGGGCTTCGTAAGTTCCCGTGGAAGCTCCGCTGGGTGCGGCGGCGATGGCTTTTGTGCCGTCGGCTAAGGTTATCTGCGCCTCAACGGTGGGGTTTCCTCTGGAATCGAAGATCTGTCGTGCCGTTACTTCCTCAATGGCTGTTTTTAGCTGTTTCATAGCAGTATATTCCCTTTCTTTGCAAATGCTTTTTTCTTTAGTTTGCTGTTTTTTTAAAGAATTATGCGGGAGGAGGGAAAATCGGGGATGCGGGGAAGCGTGGATTGTCTGATTTGGTATAATACTATGAATATGCTCTATAGTATTTTATACGAAAAATTTCCGTTATCGGTCAAACAGTACCGATAACGGAAATTTTTGTTTATTCATAGTATGTTCATATAAAAAACGGCGCATTTTTTTAAAAGATCCCGCCGAGGGGACGACGAATATGCAGTGATTTGTACAGACAGGCTGTAATTTGGGTCAAAGTGCAGTTACTTGCGCTTTTTGCTGATAATTATCACTGCCGCCAGTGCCGCAGCCAAGGGAACTATCGCTATGGCAGCTCCCGTAGGTAAATTCTTGTCTCCGCTTTCGCTGCCGTCGGGGGCGGCTGTTGCGGAAGGATTTGTTGTTGCGGAAGGAACTGTTGTTGCGGAAGGATCTGCCGTTGCAGATGAAGATTCGGATGATGTTATAACGGGTTCGGGAGAAGCGGAGGACTCAAGCTTTGCTATGGGGCGCTCCTCCTTTTCTCCGCAGCGGCCGCATGTGCGTTGTTCTAAGCCTTCGCCGTCTTCGGTAGGCTCGGTAACGGTTTCCCACTCGCCCCAATCATGACCCAAAGCGGGAAGCTCTTCGGAAAATTCGCTGCCGCAGATTGAACAAACGCCCTTTTTCTCGCCTGCTTCGGTGCAGGAAGACTCTTTTTCCGTTTTCCAATCAATTACGTGCTCGGTCATTTTAATCTCTCTGGTGTCCTTTTCAGTGCCGCAAAGCTTGCAGACTCTTTCTTCCAACCCCTTTTCCGTGCAGGTGGCGGGCTTGGTCACCTTCCATTCGCCGAATTGATGATCCGACTTTGCAAGCCTTTCGGTAACGGTTTTTCCGCAGACGGTGCAAACGCCCTCTTTCTCGCCCTCTTCGGTGCAGGTGGCTTTTTTGGTTTCCGTCCACTTGTCTACCTTGTGCTTGGCGGGTGCTAAGTCCTCGGTATCAACCGTTTCGCCGCAGTCCTTGCAGGTGGTTACGGTTTTACCGCCCTTTTCACAGTCGGTTATTTCGGTTTTGGTTTCGGTGTTTTTGTGGGAGCATTTTACAACACCGTTTTCGATAGCAAACGAACTGCTCACATCTGCTGCATCCTCGCTAAATTCGTTAAGCTCATCCACATCAATAGTTATCTTTCCATTTACCTTAAGAACCTTAAATGAAAGTTTCATTACCTCTCTGTTATGAAAATAAGCTCCCTCATCAAATCCTGCGAATGTTGCAATCACTTTTCCCTTTTCGTCCGAATTTGTTGTACCGAAACCATTTTCAAAAATGGAGTCAACTGCCGGCTCTCCTTGAAGCTCTAACGACTCTGCGTCATAGTTTACCGTAAATGAAAGGGCTGAAAGCTGATAGGTATCGGAATCGATTACTATGCTTACCGAAACGGTATCATCGATACTTCCTTCTGCTGCCTTGATGTAAACCCTGTTAATGTCCTCCGCAAAAATTGCCGTTGACAGCAGCCCTGTTGTTATGATTGCAGCACCTAATGCCGCTGCTGTTTTAAATTTTTTCATGTTTTTAACTCCTTATTTATAATTTTAAAGAGGCGTAGAAATAAAACACATTTTATAATGTGTAAGCACATTATACTCCTAATTATGTGTAATCGTTTGATGCGCAAATAGACACTCTGATTATTTATAAAGAACACTAAAGCGTTCTTTTACCGACAATGGACTGTAAAATCCATATAACGTCCTGTGTGGAAACCTTTCCGTCCTTAGTTACATCGGCAGCAATTTTTTGGGCGTCGGTGAGAGTTCTCTTTTTGGCAATGCTTTGAAGAATCCAAACGGCATCTTGAGTTGATACCTTTCCTTCGCCGGTAACATCACCCAGCACTACGGAAGATGATACTGTTACGGTTGCCTCTGCGGATTTTAATGAAACATCGTTGTCCCCGTCTGAGGCGTCTGACGACGATACATATATTTTTGAGGAGCAGGCTTTTTGGGCAATTACTTCAAAGTTTAAGGCTAAAATCTTACCGTTTACCAAATCGCTTGTGTTTGCGCCGACAAGGATTAGTTCACCCTTAGATATATTATCTGTGTTTTCTTGTACAAGTTCAAAAGCTTTATCACTGTAAGATTTGTATTTTAAAACACTTGGATCAAATTTAACATTAAGTCCGGCTGACATAATCTTTGTATTTTCTATATAGATAGGAATTTGGACGGTTTGTCCGACCGAGGAAATTGCGTTGTCAACACGAATAGCCGATGCATCTGTGACGGTATTTTGTTTCCATACCGCATATAGCGTTACCGTACCGCTTGCTGCAAGGTTGTTTACTAACTGCTTATCCTCATATGTGGCTGAGAGTGCATTTTTATCCTTTGACCAGCCGAGGAAGCTGTAGCCCGCTCTTGTAAAAGCGTTGGGAGCAAGGTTTTGGGGCGTATTTACAGTCATTACAGTATCAGCCATTGTTCCCGAGCCGCCGTTAGCGTTATAAGCTATTATGTAAGTTTTGGGCGCAGGTTCCTTAACAGTTACGGTAAAGGTAGTTGTTTTTCCGTCAAAAGAAACGGTTATGGTTTTTGTTCCTGCCGAGGAGGAATCAAACCCGCTTACCGAGTAATCCTCGGATATAATTTTTGTTGCGCCGTTACTGTATGTAGCTTTAATGGTAAGTCCTGTAAGGTCTAAGGATTCACCGATAAAATACGAGGTTTTTGTGGGGTAGGTTGCAACGGATATAGACAATAGTTTAAGATTACTTTTCTTTTTTTCTTCCCACTTTTGTTTAAGCTTCTCTCTGGTTGCGGGACCGACACTTCCGTCAACGGTCAGTCCGTTATTCTTTTGAAACTGCTCAACCACTGTTTTTGAAGCGGGACCGAATGAACAGTCAATGTTGATGTTATATCCGCATTGATACAAAACCGCTTGTACCCAGCCCACATCGCTGCCCTTCATCACATTTGACGGTCTGTAATAAATTACACGGTTCGGAAAAGAATAATCATCGGGGTTTGTGCTGACGTCGCCTAATGCTATATCGCTATGCCAACCCCAGCCTCTATAGGGATAACCCGAGTTTATTATTCTATCAATTTTGAATTTTTCTATTTTCCCGTTCCAACCGTGAACAACATAATCATCGCCAACATAAATACCTACATGACCGCATTTGTTACCGCAGGCATTGCAAGTTTTCGAGCTTCCGCCAAAAAATACATCCGCTCCAAGAGGTATATTTGTTCTTGATGTGCTGTCAATAAAGCTTGATCCGTATTTATAAGCGCAGCAGCTTGTTGAGCTGTAACCGTATGCGGTTTCGAACATTTGTCTCACAAACGCCAAGCAGTATCCGTTCATATAGTTAGTTCCGACCTTGCTTAAAGCAAGATTTACAACCACTGAAGGATCATACCCCATTGCAGAAACAGATACATTTATTTTCGGAATAAGTACGATTGCCATAATAAGGGATAACACAAGGCTTGTTATTTTTTTCATTGCTTTTTTCCTTTCATATTTATTTTCTTGTTTTAAATTTTTTCGTTTCCTATCTGTTTAAAAATACTTTTATTTGATACCTCCTTTTCATTTTTTCGCAGCGTTAAAAATTTTTTATTTGATACCTCCTTGCATAATCATTAAGCATAGCGCCGCATTTACAACAAAACTTGTTAAATTTCTCCTATTTTCCGGCTTTAAATTTATTTTTATCTTGTCTTGATTTAAAAATCACAACTTTTAAAAGCAGAAGTTGATGATTTTGCATATATTATATCACAAAGTCTTATTTTTTGCAACCACCATTTTGATAAAATTGAAGAAACCACAACTTAAGGGAGGTATGAAAATGCACGAAGCATATGACTGCGGACTTATCATAAGAGAGCTGCGGGAAAAAGCAAATATGACCCAACAGGAGCTTGGGAAAAAAATAAACCGCGATAAGGGCATCATTTCGCGGTATGAGAACAATTATCAGGCCGTCCCCTTTGAAACCATGCGGACGTTGGCGTCGATTTTCAACGTATCCATGGATTATCTTGCGGGAATGGAAAAGCGAAGTGCCATTAACACGTCGACGCTTACCGAGACCCAGGCGGAAATTATGCAGCGCCTTGCCGAAGCCTTTCGGGAAATCAACCGAACCAAGGAGCAGAGTCTTTCTTCGGGACAGTTTGAGATCATAGGAAGAATCGTTACGGAATTTCTAAAGGCGACATCAAAAAATTCCGTATACAAAGGGCAGGAATAATACTATTTTTAATCACATCGCAGAAAATCACATTGCAGAAAAATTTGCAAAAGGACTGCGTTTAGTGCGAGGAAGGCTGCCGCATCTGTATGAGATACAGCAAGGCAGACTGACGAAGCAATAAGCACAGATTTTTTGCAAAGTTGTCTATAAGACGATTAAGAATTAGTATAATATGAATGTGACAGATAAAAGGCTCTGAAAATAAAAATTTCGGCGGGGGATACGATCCCTCGCCGAAATTTGGTATACCTTGCAGTTAATGCCGATTCCTTTTTAAACCGTCAGATTAGTGTTTTGGGCGCAAACCCTTTTTAAACAGACTCAATGTTGAAAAAAGGCTTGGTATAGGGCAGATCGTTGTGCGCCGCCCCCAATCATTCGCCGAACATAGGCGTTGACAGGTAGCGGTCGCCCGTATCGGGCAGCAGAGCAACGATAACTTTTCCCTTGTTTTCTGGACGCTTTGCCAACTGTGCGGCAGCAAATACCGCTGCGCCCGAGGAAATGCCCACAAGAACGCCCTCCTGTCTTGCCAAGGCTCTGCCCGTTTCAAAAGCATCCTCGTTTTCCACCGTGATTATCTCGTCGTAAATCTTTGTGTTAAGGGTATCGGGAACAAAGCCCGCTCCTATGCCCTGAATTTTATGTGCGCCGGGAGTGCCCTTTGAAAGCACGGGCGAACCTGCGGGCTCAACTGCCACAACTTTAATTTCCGGATTTTTGCTTTTCAGGTATTCGCCCACTCCCGAAATCGTTCCTCCCGTGCCTACGCCCGCAACGAATATATCCACCCTGCCCTCCGTATCCTTCCAGATTTCAGGACCTGTGGTAGCAAAATGAGCGGCAGGGTTAGCGGGATTTACAAACTGTCCCGGAATAAAGCTGTGGGGGATTTCCTCCGCAAGCTGTTCCGCCTTTTCTATCGCACCCTTCATGCCCTTTGCGCCTTCGGTGAGAACCAGCTCCGCACCGTAGGCTTTAAGCAGATTTCTTCTTTCAACGCTCATTGTTTCGGGCATTGTAAGGATAATTCTGTAGCCTCTCGCCGCCGCCGCAGATGCAAGACCGATTCCCGTATTGCCGCTGGTAGGCTCAATTATTACCGAATCGGGCTTTAACAGTCCCTTTTGCTCCGCATCGTCAATCATAGCCTTGGCTATTCTGTCCTTGACGCTTCCCGCCGGATTAAAATACTCTAACTTCGCCAATATGTCGGCTTTAAGCTCATTGGCTTTAATGTAGTTGTTGAGCTTTAACAGAGGGGTTTCTCCGATAAGATCGGTAAGTTTTTCATAAATTTTCATGGCTTGTGTCCTTTCTGAAATTCTGTTCTGAGATTCTGTTCTTATTAAGGATAATGCTGATAAATCCTATATGTTTAATATGATTTAATTATAGCATTTATGATTGTTCTTGTCAATATTTATTTTAAATTTTCGGAGATTATTGTATCCCGTCAGGCGGCAGCGGGGATTATCGGCTGTTTTCCGGGACGGGACGAAAATCCTGCGGCGGTCTTTACTGCCTTTCAACTCTGAGATCTGTGCCGCTTTCCGTTTTTATCTTAAAGCGGACGCCTTTTTCTTCAAGCGCCTTTCTGTTTGTGCCCTTATGTCCCGTTACAAGGCTTATGTTTTTTTTGTCGGTGTATATTATAAATTTTTTTCCGCCGATTTTTTCGGTTTGCTCCGATATTTTTCTCAGCATTATGCGGCTTTTCACTATTTCGCAAAGGGCGGGGTGAAAAACTCCTCCCGTCATACTGTCTTCCACTCCCTCGGAGGCGTGTAAGCCCAGTCTTATCACAGGGATCTTTTCCTTTTCAAAAAACTCGAGCAAGTCGGCGCATAGATCCACTGTTTCCTCAAAGGTAAAGCTGTTGTACAGCCCCTTTTCCCTTAATTCGTCAAGCATTGTCCCCTTTAAAATAACCGTAGGATAAATCCTTGCCGTATCGGCTTTTAGCGCCGCAAACTCCCTTGCGGTTTCCATGCAGTATTCGGTCTTGTCCCTATACAGCCCCGTCATCATCTGCAAGCCCAGCTCAAAGCCGTAAGCCTTGATAAGCCTGCTTGCCTTTCTTACGTCCTCGGCGGTATGGCCTCTTTGGTTTGCGTCAAGCACCTCGTCGTTCATGCTTTGTGCGCCTAATTCTATTGCGGTCATGCCGTAAAGCTTAAGCTCCTCCAAAACTTCCTCGTCTATGCAGTCGGGGCGGGTAGAACAGCGGATTCCGCAGTATACATTCGGGAACTCCCTTACGTATTCCGAGGCGGCATATAAAAGCCGTCTTCTGTAATCGCCGTCAACGGCGGTAAAGCTGCCGCCGAAAAAGGCTATTTCCGCCTGCATATTGTTATTTTGCAGTACGCTTACCTGCGCCGCCAAAATCTCTCTTGTCTCTTCGGGGGTCGGGGCTTTTTCTCTGCCGCTTATAAAGCGCTGGTTACAGAAGGAACAGGTGTTGGGGCAGCCCTTGTGAGGGATAAATATTGATAAATTTGTTTGTTTCATATTCGTAATCAAGGTTGGTGTTGGTTTGTTGTTCTTTCAAGGAAGTTGTGCTGATTTTTGCACGCTTTTTGGAAAGCTGTTCAGTTGGTTTCATATCCCATAAGCTTTAAGGCTTCCTTAGCCGCACTTTGCTCCGCTTCCTTTTTGCTGTAGCCCGAGCCTGTGCCTATTATCTGACCGTTTAACAGCACGTTTTCGGTAAATAAGCGGTTGTGGGCTGCTCCGCTTTCGCCTGCCAGCTCATAGACTATCTTTTCCTCGGGATTTTGCTGGATTATCTCCTGCAAAAGAGTCTTATAATCGCCGATAAGCAGTCTTCCGCTTCTCAGTACGTCTATTGAGGGAATAAAGGGGATTATAAAGCTTCCGGCGGCGTCAAGTCCGCCGTCAAGGTATATTGCCGCAATAAGAGCTTCAAAGGCGTCTGCGAGAATAGACCTGCGGTGTCTGCCTCCGGTGTTTTCCTCTCCCTTTCCGAGAAGGATAGCTTCGCCCAAACCGATTTTTTCCGCAAAGGGATAAAGGGCGTGTTCGCTTACTATCCCCGCCCTCAGCTTGGTCAGCTGTCCCTCGGGAAAATCGGGAAGATTTTCAAAAAGATATTTGGAGACAACAACCGAAAGCACGCTGTCGCCTAAAAATTCCAGCCGCTCGTTGCTGTGGTGGTTTTTTCCGTTGACAAAGGAGGAGTGAGTAAGCGCTTCCTTTAAATAAGCCGGCTCTTTAAATTCATAGCCTATCCTTTCTTCAAATTCGGTCATATTGCATTCCTTTCAATTTTTATTATTCGGTTTGCGTTTATTCCCTGCCGCCGCAGCAAGCTTCCTTACCGCCGACGCAGCTTCGGTATATATCGTATTCAGGGTAATTCCGGAGCAAATGGACAACGCAAACATAAACAGTATCATTACGGGCGCATAAACGAATCTGTCTTTTGCTTCGGGAATCCTGCTCTTAAATATATCATAATAGTAAGTAT
>CANEHP010000066.1 GCA_947427325.1 uncultured Clostridia bacterium
TCTGTTCTTTGTAACTTTTTTATTTTTTCTTTTTTACGATTTTGGAAGGAGAACCAAACGCCGGATGTGCTGTCAGACACGCAAACAGCACCTGCGCAGTAGCATTGGTATTTTAGATTTTTGATTACATATCCGTATAAATTATTTCATTCCCATGCTCTCTGACAATACGCTCCACATCGGAAAAATCGATATAAACGGTAGCGGTATTTTCATTGGGGTGCAAAGCAAAGTGCTTTTCTCCCACAAGCGCCCTGTCAAAAACAACAATTACTTCCCTGCCCTCATCATTCAGCACGGCAAAGGAGGAAACAGACCCGGGCTTAACCTTCAGATATTTGTCAAGCCGCTGCTCGGAGGAAAAGGAGAGCCTCGTTGAGCCGATTTTTTTCGCAAGCTCTTTCAGATCCGCTTTCTTGTCCACGGTGGTTACCACAAGATAATGCTTGTCTCCCTTGGCGTTGCGCAGAAAAAGATTTTTGCTGACCTTATAGCCTTGCCACAGATATTCTTCCTCGGGCGTAACGTCGTCTCGTGAAAAAATGGCTCTATGCTCTGTTTTGCGGTAGCTTATTCCCATTTTTTCAAGCGTTTCGTATACAATAGGCTGCCCCGACATTACTTTTTCTTCCATTTCATTGAGATATCAAAGGCCTTGACGCTGTGTGTAAGCGCACCGAGACTGATTATATCTACGCCTGTTTCCGCCACCTGCCTGATATTGTCAAGGGTAACATTTCCGCTGGCTTCAAGCTTTGCTCTGCCCTTTGCAAGCTCAACCGCCTTTTTCATATCCTCACAGCTCATATTGTCAAGCATAATTACATCAGCGCCGCAGTCCAACGCCTCCTTAACATCTTCAAGAGTTCGTGCTTCAACCTCTATTTGCAGCATATGACCCGCCTTTTTGCGAAGCGCATTAACGGCGGGGGTTATTCCTCCGTAAGCGTCAATGTGGTTATCCTTAAGCATTGCGGCATCGGTAAGATTGTAGCGGTGATTTCTGCCGCCGCCCGCAACAACGGAGTATTTCTGCAAGGGGCGAAGTCCCGGAAGGGTCTTTCTTGTGTCCGTTACGGAAGCCCTTGTTCCCTCCGTCAAATCGGCACATTTTCTTGTATAGGTGGCAATTCCGCTCATATGCTGTATAAGGTTCAGGGCTGTGCGTTCGGCTTTAAGCATAGCCGCCGTGCTGCCCTTAAATTCGGCCAATATATCTCCCTTATTCACTCTGTCGCCGTCTTTAAAATTGAACCTGATCTCTATGCTTTCATCAAGCAGCTTAAACACTCTTGCCGCAACCTCCGCACCTGCCAGAACGCCGCTGTCCTTCGCCAAATAATAAGCCTCCGAAATATCATCTTCGGGAATAAGCAGGTCGGTGGTGCTGTCGATATAGTTGATGTCCTCCTTTAAAGCGGTTTTAATAATGTCGTCAATGTAAAACTGAGGTAATCTCATTATAGCTGTCCTTTCCGTTTATATTTTTGTATTTTAGCAGCGCCGCTAAGTCAAAAACGGCGTTATTGTCCTTCTCTGTGTTTTTTAAAAGCTTCCGCTTAAAGCGTTTCCCCAAGATTTACGCATAAATCTCCTTTTTATCGGCAGAAATACTTTATTGACTTGTTTGCTTTTTTATTTCCTTAAGCCTATGCCTTGTATCGCCCTTAAGCTGACCGCACCTTGCTATATCGTACTTGCACTCCTTAGGGTTCTTCTTATATTCGTTAAGAGCCTTTTCAAAATACTCTATCGCTTCCTCCAAAAAACCGCCGTCCGCCAGTTCTATGCCCTTTCTCAACAGTCTGTCGCCCATAAGCCTGCACAAATCCTCTCCCGAGGCTTCTGCAAGTCTGTCTGCCTCTCTGTAAGCCGCCCTGCTTTTTTCCTCGTCCCCCATATCAGAATAGAAATTCCCAAGTCCCTGATAAAAGGACTGTGCTGCCTGCGCAGGGGCTGATTCGGAGGTGAAAACGGATTCTGCTTTTTTTAGCCATTCCTCCGCCCTGTCCCACTGCTTTAACGCCCAGCAGCAGCGCCCTGCAAGCCTGTACTTTTCGCCTAAATTAAGCGGCTCGGTTTCCTCCTGATCCTCCAAGCGCCCGATTATTTTTTCCGCCAGCCTTAAAGCGTGCGCAAAGTCGCAGTTCATACTGTTTTCGTAAAATTCTCTTGAAAAACAGCTTTCAAGCTCCTCTGTGCTGATGCAGGGAGAAAAAGACTCTGCTCCGACTCCGTCCTCCCACACGTCAAAACAGTAAAACCGATTTTCTTCATTGTCATAACAGATATATCGGCAGGGTCTTTGAGAGCTGTCTATAAGCTGCTCCAGGCTTTTTTCGCCCTCGCACAGCTCTGCGGGATATTTTTTCAATAAAGCTTCTATACCGTCTTCGTCATAGACTGTTCCGTTGGTATGGATAAAGAGATTTTCAATAAAAAGCCATACCAAAGCATCCTTTAATAACATTCCGCTTTCCCAAAAGCTAAGCGCCTGACCTCCGCCCTCCGTTTCAATCACCTCTCCGAATATAACAGACGGATTGTCCATACCGCACTCATCGGCAAAAATTCCTATATAAAAGCCTTTGTCATCTCCACCGTTCAAAGTGCCGAGTATAAGCATATCTCTGCTTATCCCCTCATAGGGAACGGCTGCCATTCTGACATGATCGGGAAACCAAAATCCGCCCCTGCCCCTGTTTACGCTCAAAAAACCGAATCTTTGCAAATACTCCTTTAATTTGGGAGGGAAAAACAACTCCCTTTTTTTCTCGTTTTTGATAAATTCCACTTCCCAAACTCCCGATTCTTCTCCTTCATAGAAAATTTCCATTGCCTTTAACGGTTCTATATCTGTTATAAGCACGGCTTTTTACCTCCTTGTTTTAAATACGCAATGCGGTGCGATTCAATCTTCGGTTCCGCCGCCGCTTCCTTCCGCTACCTCGCCCAAAATAATATAGGCAACGGTAGCAAGCGACTTGGCTTCAATATAATCGGGAGTAAGGGCATAATTACCATTATCCAGCATTTCCTTGATTTCGGCTACACGCACAAGACCCTTTGCCGCTTCTTCATAGTTAGGCACGACAAAATATGATTTCTGCATAATATGTCTGATTTCGGTTCGTATGCCTTTGGGCAGCTCCCCGCCCCGGGGATTTCTCATTTCTCCCTCCACAAAGCCGTATTCCTTTGCCGCAGGAGTGGTAAGATTGATCTGCTCGGCAATGAGGCGGCTGAACACAAGCGCTTCCAAAAGAGAATTTGACGCAAGGCGGTTTAAGCCGTGTACGCCCGTGTGAGCGCATTCACCCGCCGCATATAAGCCCTTTACGGTAGTTGCGCCGTTTCCGTCCACGTCAATTCCTCCCATAAGATAATGCTGACAGGGATATATGGGAATAGGCTCTTTAGTCATATCATAGCCCTTTTCAAGCACTCTCTTGTATATCATGGGGAATCTGTTCTTTACAAAATCGGGATCTTTATAGGAAATATCAAGCCAAAATTCATCGCTGCCTATTGCCTCCTGCTCCTTCATCATACACTGTGAAACCACGTCTCTTGGGGCAAGCTCCTTGCGCTCAGGCTCATACTTGTGCATAAATCTTTCTTTATTGGCATTAAGCAGGTATGCGCCTTCCCCCCTTACCGCCTCGGACACCAAAAAGCACTCACGGTTTTTTCTGTCGGCATAGGCGGTGGGGTGAAACTGAACATAGCTCAAATGCTTTATCCTTGCGCCCAAGTTATAAGCAAACTGTATACCGTCCCCTGTGGCTATGGCGGAATTTGTGGTAAAATCATAAACTCTTCCTATTCCCCCTGTTGCCAAAACCACTGCCTTTGTGGTATAATAGTTGTGCTTGCCCGATTTAAAAATGTCGAGGCGAAAATCCTCCCCATCCTTTTCCAACCCTAAAAGGTGGGCGTTTTCGAGAATAGTCAGGTTTTTCAGCTTTAAAACCTGATCGATCAATGCGGTTACTATCTCAAAGCCGGTGCTGTCTTTATGGTGAGCTATACGGTGACGGGAATGCCCTCCCTCTAAGGTAAGATTTACCGAACCGTCCGCATTTCTGTCAAAATCCACTCCGTATTTTATAAGGTTCTTAACATCGGTAGGTCCCTGCTCCACAAGAATTTTAAGATTATTCATATCGTTCTTGTACCCGCCCGCTATTAAGGTGTCCTTAATATGCAGGGAAAAATCGTCGTCCTTAGGGTTCATAACCGCCGCAACTCCGCCCTGCGCAAGGGCAGAGTTACAAAGAGTAACCTCCTTTTTGGAAATCATAAGGATCTTCAGCGCACGGTTAAGGTTTAAAGCGCAGTAAAGCCCTGCCACTCCCGAGCCTACGATTATTACATCGAATTTTTCAAATTGCATTGCAAGCATCTCCTTTTTGCCTGATTCAAGGCGAAATAATTTTTTATGTTAGGGGGAATTAAATTGATCATTTTCATCTTCAATAAGTAATCCGAATTTATACCAAAGGAGGAGTTTAAAATGATTATTTACCGATATTGACCGAATGCCTAAAAACAAAATCTATCCTTTGGAGGTAAATATATGAACGATAATAACATTACTAACGAAATAAAAAGCGAAAGCTTAAGGGCAAGAGCCATTTTGGCTGCCGCTGACCTTGGCGAATACGACGCCGAATCATCTATGAATGAATTGGAGGAGTTAGCCAAAACCGCAGGGGCGGAGGTTGTTGCCCGGATCATACAAAAGCTTCCCGCTCCAAATCCCGCCACGCTTTTAGGCGAGGGAAAGATACAGGAATTAAAGGAATGGGCAGAGCAGCTAAACGCCGATTTGGTAATATTCGACTGCGAGCTTACCGCCTCAAGAATAAGAAATATCGAGGATATATTAAATGTTCGTGTTATCGACCGCACTATGCTTATACTTGATATTTTTGCAGGCAGGGCCGTAACCAACGAGGGTAAATTACAGGTTGAGCTGGCTCAGCTTAAATACCGTCTGCCGAGACTTGCGGGAGTGGGCGCATCTATGTCAAGATTAGGCGGCGGAATAGGTACAAGAGGTCCGGGCGAAACTCAGCTTGAAACCGATAGGCGTCATATCAGAAGCCGAATTGACAAGTTAGAGGAAAATCTTAAGGAGCTGGAAAAGCGCAGAGAGTTTTCACGCTCACGCAGAAAAAAGGATAATGTTCTCACCGCCGCCATTGTAGGCTATACCAATGCGGGAAAATCCACTCTCTTAAATAATCTTGCGGGAGCTGACGTTTTGGCGGAGGATAAGCTTTTCGCCACTCTTGACTTAACATCAAGGGGTATTGAGCTTCCCGACGGAAGAACGGTTTAGGTAAAGGATACAGTCGGACTTATCCGCCCTTTGCCCCATAATCTAGTGGAAGCCTTTAAGTCCACCCTGGAGGAAGCGGCAAGCGCAGATATAATTCTTCATGTCATTGATATAAACGACAGCGAAGCCGCCGAAAAAACCGATACCACAAGGCAGCTTCTGGCAGAGCTTGGCTGCGGAGACATTCCCGTTGTCAACGTGCTTAACAAGTGCGACTTGATCCAAAACGACATACCCGAAAGCAAGGACACGGTTAAAATATGCGCCAAAACAGGAGAAGGCTTTGACAGGCTGTTAAAGGCAATCTCCGAAAATATAAGGGAAACCTCAAAGCGTATTAAGCTTTTGCTGCCCTATGACAGGGCAGGGCTTACTTCAAAAATCAGGGAAAAGGGCAAGGTGTTTTCCGAAGAATACACCGAAAACGGAATAGAAGTTGACGCATTAGCAGATATTACTATTTTAAATGAGCTTTTGAAATTTGAAGTGAGGTAATAATATTTTATCGGGACTGTAAAACAGTCCCTTTTCTATTTTAAACAGCAAACTGCTGTAATTGCCGCCTCGGCAATAAAACGAATAATATGATGGGGAATATGTACATTTTTTTGCTTAATACCATTCAGAAGCGCACCCACAGAAATTCCCAGCATACCCGCAATCAAAATAACTATATAGCTTTGACTTATAATCAGACTCAGCAGCGAATAAACAAGTGCAAACACTGCGCCGACGGCTATAAACAGCGAACCTGCGCTTTTTTGCTTTCCCTTGATTACGGCAAATATCATTAGCAATCCGTAAAGGATCGCTAAAATTGCCCCGAAAATTCTCACGTGTATAACTCCTTCCTATTTGAAATATCCGTTATTCTTCTTCCGAGTCGGGCTTTATGCTTTCTTTATCAACCTCGCAGCCTCCGATTTGCCTTATGCTGAGCACATGGCATGATCCGCCGCCAAACACTCTTTCCATAGATATTTTAAACTCTTTCATAAGATCCAGCGGCACAAAAGCCTGAATAGTTCCCGCAAATCCGCCGCCGTGAACACGGGAAGCGCCCTTGCGGTTAAGTACGCCCTCAGCCACATTTAAACCTATTCCCAAGCCCTGATTTCTCACATCGTTTACCGAAAAAACATTTTGCAAATACTTATAGGAGCTGTTTCCGCTTTCCTTTATGGAATCCAAAAACGCACTAAAATCTCTTGTTTTGAGAGCATGAGCCATCTTGTCAACTCTTTCGTTTTCGTCAAAGAAATGAAGTGAGCGAAGCACCGCTCTGTCTCCGAACTCAGAGCGCAAGGAGTCCAAATTAAGCATAATATCCTGACGGCAAAGCTGACGGAGATACCGGGCGGAAAAATGCTGCGCCACGCTTTTCATTTCTTCGGGAATAGCCGCATAGTCTGGGGTCAGATCCGCATGACTGCCCTTGGTATCTATTATACACAGGGCATGGTTGAAGGAATCAAAATCAAGGTCAATTTTTTCGATAATAGGACTCTTTATGTCTTTAAAATCAATAGCGACAAAGCCGCCCACAGAGGAAGCTGTCTGATCCATCAGTCCGCTGGGCTTGCCAAAAAATTCGTTCTCCGCATATTGGGCAATTTGGGCTATTTTGATCTCTCCCATCCCGCCGTTATTGTAAAGGCTGTTAAGTATATTTCCCACCAAAACCTCAAAAGCCGCCGATGAGCTTAAACCGCTGCCCTTAAGAACATTGGTGGTAGTGTATGCCTTAAAGCCGCCGATCTTGTAGCCGCTGTTCTTAAAACCTGCCGCAACGCCCCTTATAAGTGCGTCTGCGGTGTTCTTTTCCTCTTCCTTTGGTTCAAGGTGATTAATATCAATAGAGCTTTCATCAAAGCCTTCGCTTTTTAAAACGATTTTAGGCTCATTTAAAGGCTCCGCAACGGCAATAACATCAAGATTTACACTTGCCGCCAACACCTTGCCGTGATTATGGTCGGTGTGATTACCGCCTATCTCGGTTCTTCCCGGTGCGGAAAAAAGCCTAAAATCTCCGCCGATGCTGCCGAAATAAGCGGCATAGGCTTCTATTGCCTTATTATATCGGTTTTTTTGGTAATCAAGCTCCTTAGATTGATAAATTCTGTTTACAGATACAACTTGTGCCATTTATTTTTTCCCTTCCGTTTTATTTTTGTTCTTTATTTTTTCTTTAAATGAATAAAAAATGAATAAAAGCATCTTCGCATTATTTTACGCTTACGCCTTTCCGTCCGCCCGATTTCGTATTATACGTGAACACGCTCTAAATATTTAATCCTTTTCGGTATAGAACATATGGTACTTTTTATTTCTGTGACCGTAAACGCTTAACACAAGACCCATAGCAACATAGAGAGAAACCGTCGAGGTTCCTCCTGCGCTTATAAAGGGAAGAGGTATTCCGATTACAGGCATTACCGCCAAAACCATACCGATATTGAGTATTGCATGAATAAGAATCATGGAAAATACTCCAATACAGATAAGCTGACCCAATTTATCCTTTGATTGAACACTGTTCATATAAATTTTTAAGCATATAAGCAAAAGCAGGACAACAGTGCCTATACAGCCCACAAAGCCGAGAGCGTTGCCGATATAGGCAAAAATAAAGTCATTGTGTATATAGGAGGTGTATACATATTCGCCGCCAAAAAGCCCTTCCCCCGTCATTCTGCCGCTTCCCAGCGCAATTCTGCCCCAATACTGCTGATACCAGATGTTTTTTATCTCCTGCTCCTGCATAACGGGATCGAAAAGCACAAGAAATCTCGCCTTATGGTGAGGCTGCATTAAATAGTTCCATGCAACATAAATTACGACAGGAACTGCGGCACAGCCCAAAAGAATGTATCTGAGTCCCAAGCCTGCCACAAGCAGCATTGCAACAAAAATAAACAAAAATACGATAGCCGTTCCGTCATCACCCTGCAATGCAATAAGCCCCACAGGTATCATACCGTGAACACAAAGCAGCAAAAAATGCGGCAGACGGTTAAGCTCCTTCCCAACCTTATTTAAGTGAGTGGCAAAGGTCATAATAAAAGCGTCCTTCAGAAGCTCCGAGGGCTGTATGGTAAAAGAGCCTATTTTAAGCCAGCCTATATCGTCTGCGCCGTCAACACCCTGTCCTAAGCTCGTAAACAGGAGCAATGTCAGAATAAGAGCCACCGAGGCATAAATAAACCATATTTTAGATATAAACTTATAATCTATGGCCGCAATAACCAGCATAGCCGCAACGCCTATGGCAAGAGCGGCAATCTGCGTCTTATAGTAATGAGCGCTTACCTTTGCAAAATCGTTTGAATACATACTGTAAAGCAAAAGAATGCCAAAGGCGCTGGCTGCAGTGCACAGCAAAATCAGCAGCTTGTCAAGCCGCTTTATATATTCGAGAATATTTTTAAATATTTTTTTACCCATAAGTATCCCTTTAGAGATTCCCTTTATTTTTTCTCAATAAATACCATATTTTATTATATACTTTTTGCAGGTTTTTTTCAATAGCTGAGCTTTATTCCTTAAAGTTTATTATATAGTAACAAAAAGTCAAAGCATTTTTTGTTGGCTTTGACTTTTTTCACAAATTATTGATGCTTTGGAACAGAGATCGAGGCATTATACTCCAAAAAAAATTTCTTTATGCTCTCTTCGTCTGAGCAAGGGAACAGATATGAACCTTGAAGCTGATCCGCAAAAAATTCCTTGGCGGATTCAAATTGCTCCTTATTGTCAATATGCTTAACACACACAGAAATACCTCTGTTGTGAGCCAGCATAATAACGCTTTTCAGCGCAGCCCTGTCAAACTCGTCTCCGCCGCAGAACTGCTCCGCCCTGATTTTTATAACATCCGCCATACCGCTCTTTAAAGCGTTCAGCGACATATATTCTCTTCCGAAATCGTCAATCACAACCTTTAATCCCAAGCTTTTAAATTCATTTAAGGCGTTTCCGAAATTTCCCTCTATTTTAAGCTGCGCCTTTTCGGGAATTTCCACCGCAATATTGCTTTCTTTTAAGCCAAAGGCTTCTATAGCCGAATTTATAGTATCTTGAACAGAGGATCTCCTCAGCTCGTGATAGGTAAGGTTAAGATTCATAACCAAGCCGTCGTATCCCGTTATTTCAATTATATCATGCAAAAAGTCACAGGCATTATTGATTACCCATGAGTCTATGATCTCGTCTATTCCTATGCTTTCAGCAAGCTTAATTACCCTTCCGGCAGGCATTTTGCCGTTTTCGCGGTCTATCCAGCTGACCACCGCTTCAAGAGAGGTTATATTTCCTTCCGAATCCGCAATAGGCATATAGCTTACGCTAAAGCCCTCCATATCGTTAAGAACTGCCCGTCTTAAACGCTGTTCCGCATTAAAAATCGCTCCCGCTCTTTCTTCCAATTCTTTTGAATAAAAAACATAAGAATTTTTTTCACCCTCTGCCGCACGATACAATGCAAGAGTGGAGCAGCGGTAAATTCCTTCACAGCTTAAAGCGTCGTCGGGATAGAGAGCAACGCCTGCGCTCATATCCAAAAAATGCTCCTCATCACCGATTTTCCAAGAGCCGGAAAATCTGTCGGCAACGGTTTTCAGAAATTCTCTTGCCTGTCTTATTCCGCCTCCTGCAAGAATAATCATTAAAACGCTGCCGCTGAAACGGTATACATTCTTTCCCTTTACATCCAAATCGTTTAAATATGAAGATATCTTTTTAAGCAAATTATCTGAATGTATATGTCCGAAAGTCTCGTTAACAGTGCTGATATTGGTGATTTTTAGAGATATGACAGCGCCCGGGCGATAGCTGTTCAGACTTTGCTGCAAATCCCGGTCAAGGGCGGCACGGTTAGGTATCTCCAAAACGGGATCGGTATACGCCATTCTTTTAAGCTGATCATTCTGCTCTTTGAGAGCAATATCCATATTGCAGCGTATAAGCATTGTGGATATTATCTGAGAGATATTTCTCAGCAGTTTTTTGTCTGCGCTGCTCCAAATTCTTTCACTCTTTATGGTTTCATAAAATATAAGTCCCACAAATTTCCCGTTTTCAGCCAGCTGAGAAACAACAAAGGATTTTATGCCAAGCTTTTGAGTTTCCGAAAAGCTGCTGTTGGAAAAAAAGGTGTCGCAATAGTTAAGCTCCTCCATAAGATGAGGATTTTCATCTACCTTAAAAAGAAAATCCACGTCAATACCCTTAGCCGACCATTCCTTGTTAATAGCAGTATATCCCGTTTCGGAATCGTAATGATAAAGCGATACCCTGTCAAGCTTCAAATATTCGCCCACCAGCTGAATAACCGAAGTGAGCGCCTCCTCCGCGCTTTTATTTTCAAGGATAATAGTATATATGTTATTTAACAAAATCTGCTGTTCAATATTGCTTCCAAGCTGCTGATTGGCGGTTTTGGAGTTTTCCATTTCGGCATACAGCACAAGTATCGCATTGGCAATCTGAGAAACGGTTTCTGCCAAAACCTTAGGGCTCTGGGGGGTTCGTGCGGGGTGGTGGCGAGGGGGGGCGGGGGGGGGGAGGGGGG
>CANEHP010000067.1 GCA_947427325.1 uncultured Clostridia bacterium
ACGTCGGGCGCTGTCCTCCGAGCCGTCGGAAAAAATAATTTCACTGTCCGTTATGGTGATTTTCTCCCCATTACCGCAAAGCGCAGTATATGTTCCCGAATAAACCTTGTTTTCCTGAATATTTACCATTGCCTTTATATCATCGTTTACGGAAGCGCCGCCCTGTGCGGAAACGGCGCAAAGGGCTATGCCTGTAATGCACATTACTATTCCCAAAATCATAACGGCAACGCCTAAAACGGTTCTTTTCATTGCAGCGGTCCTCCTTTTTTAACTTACCGGTTATTTTTATTTATATTATGTTTTGCTTTTCCCTTGATTATATTATACTTAGAAATAATCGGAAATACAATTACAAAGCAGTTACAATTTTATTACAATTTGGTTACAAATGTGATAAAAAGTCTTTTCTTGTCAAAAAAAGCCGCACAGAACCCCAATCGGTTCTGTGCGGTGTTTTTTTATGATCCCTTAAACGTTTTTTATACTATTTCTTAATCAGATTGTAGACAAATTTGCGAAAAGGCTGCGTTTAGTGCAAGGAGGGCTGCCGTAGCTGTATGCGATACAGCAAGGCAGACTGACGAAGCAATAGGAATTTTTGCAAAGTTGTCTATAAGATGATTAAGAATTAGTATTATACTCCTTTAATTGTCCTTATTCTTAGCCATCTTCAAAATCTGTCCCAGCTTAAGAGGATTGCCCGAATACAGTATAATGGTTTCATAAACCTTTGATACCAGCAAAACCGTCAAGGCGGTAAGCAAAGCAAGAAAGGCAACGGAAATTACCGTTTCCGATGCCGACATCTGTCCCAAAAGGATAGCGGGCGGCAGGGAAAAGGGAGATGAAATGGGGATATATCTTGATATTGTCATAACAATATTTCCGCTTCCGTCCTCGTTAAACGCCGCCGACATATAGGAAAGGAAAAAGCCCAACATGGCTATCATCATCAGGGGCTGCAATGACGCCGCCAGATCCTCGATGCGGCTGACTCCTGCGCCTACAAGCCCTGCCAATAAAGCATAAAAGAGGAAGCCCAAAATAAGGGTAATTATTATGGCGATAATCGAACCGGGGTTAAACAAGCCGGGCATTACGTTCATAATTTCGCTGATCGTGTCCGTTCCCGCCGCAGCGCCGTCTCCCGCAGCTGCGGCAGCGCCGCCGGTTACATCGGAATTTGCGGATGCGGCGAAGGGCATGGTAATTACGCTCACTATACCGCACACGCTGCCGATAGCCGCAACCTGGGTAATTGCCACCAAAAGCATGGCAAGCACCTTTCCCGTAATTATGGCAAGGGGTCTTACCGAGGTAATAAGCAGCTCGATAACTCGTGACGTCTTTTCTTGGGCAATAGACTGAGCAATAATCTGAGCATAGGTTACGATAAAGGAAAACATCAGAGCGGATATCACCATTGGAATGACCACGCCTACAATTTCCTTTATCGCAGAGTTTTCCTCTTCTCCGAAAACGAAGGTTTCCGCATTTACCTCAAGCTTGGCGGTTTCAAGCTCGTTTTCGTCTACCCCCAACGACAGTAAAATGGAATTTTTAAATCCGTCCCTGCAAGCCTCGGCAATGCCCTCGCACTCCGATTCGGATAACACGTCTTCATTTTCGGGACGGTAGAGCTTTAGATCATAGTAAAAGCCTTCCTTCTCTTCATATTCGGCTTCATATTCGGCCTTGGAAATCAGCAAGGCGGCATATGCCTTTTCTCCCTTTGCTATTTCCTCGCTTATGCGGTCAAAGTCTTTTCTGCTTAATTCCTCTGTTTCTATATTGTAACTTTCAAGATATGACAAATTCACAAAAGCTATGTCTGTTTCGTTGCAGATATAGAGCTTTTCAAGCTGAGGATCATCCTCCCCGCCGCCGAAAATTCCGTCAAAGCCGCCTTTTTCCATAAGGGAGGGTATAATGTTTACACCTGCGATTATTAAGGCAAAAATCACCGCCATAACAATAGTGCTGGCGATAAAAGCTTTGGTTTTGATATACTGAACATAATTAAAGCCGAATATCTGCTTCCAACCCTTAAACCTCATTGCTCTCACCTGCTCTTTCTATAAATATTTCGTTCAGCGTCGGTTCTCTAAGCTCAAACTTTACGGGAGGCATTCCCGCACCCGTCATTTTGTTCAGCAGCGTATATGCCTGCTCCTCTCCCGTTACGGTAAAGCAAACGCCGTTTGGGGTATTTTCCTTAACTGCAAGCCCGCACTCTGCGGCAATGGGCATAAAGTCAAAATCGGATTTTACAATGAGATTTACCCGCCCCTCCGCTTTTTTGATTTCGTTAAGATTGCCCTGCAAAACGGTTTTTCCTCGGTTAAGTATAACGATATCGTCGCAAAATTCCTCAATGATATTCATTTGATGGCTGGACATAATTATATATTTTTCCTTGGCGATTTCTTCCCTGATTACCGATTTAAATAAATCGGCGTTAACAGGGTCAAGTCCCGACAAGGGTTCGTCCAGTACAAGGAGCTTGGGGTTGCCCAAAAGAGCGGCGGCAAGCTGCACCTTTTGCTGATTTCCCTTTGAAAGCTGATTGGAGGTTTTTTTACGGTATTCGTTAATGCCCAGTCTGTCGAACCAATAGTCGATTTCCTTTCCTGCGTCGGTCTTTTTTACACCCTTGAGAGAAGCAAAAAAGTACATTTGCTCAAGCACGTTGATTTTCGGGTACAGTCCCCTGTCCTCTGCAAGGTAGCCGACGTTTTCTTCTGCGGGGCGCATTTCCTTTCCGTTCCAGCTTACAGAGCCTGAGTTTTTGGCAAGCATTCCCAGTATTATTCGGATAGAGGTGGTTTTTCCCGCTCCGTTTGTACCCAAAAGGGCGAAAACTCCGGGCTTGCTTATTTCAAAGGACAGGTTTTCCAGGGCTGTAAATTCGCCGTATTTTTTTGATATGTTTTTTACTTTTAGGGACATTTGTATTAACCGTTCCTTTCGTCTTAAGGCGGCAGGGTTAAAAGAGCCTGTTTTATACTTCAAGCTTATTTTCCTGCTGTTGTTTTTAGTATAGCACAGCTTTTTTGAAATGTCAATAGTATTTACTTCTTTGGTACTGTGTTTTCGCTTTGCGGCGGGGCTTGTTTTTTTATTCAAGGTGCTTTTTATTTTTGTCAAAGTGCTTTTTATTTTAGCTAAAGAGCTTTTTATTTTAGCCAAAGTACATTTTATTTTATTCAAGGTGCTTTGATAATTGCCTTTCCCGTCTCCCGACGGGGTGCGCTCCCGCGAGGGCTTAGGGTGACAGGGAGCAAACTTTGTCGGTGCCGCATCCTTGCGGCACTTTGGGTTTGCTCCCGACGACATCCTGTCGTCCCAATGGGGGAGGGGGAACTGCAAACCCGTCAAAGCGGGGATTTCCCCCCTCCCCCTTTCCCCGCTTTGGAAGTTGGTGCTTGAGTGTTTGTTTTTTCTCGGTATAATTTATTTTGCTTTTCGTAGTCCGTTGGTACGGTCATTAAAACTGTTGTGCTGTTGGGGTTTGGGGCGGCTGTTGATACTGTGTGCTTTACTATTTTGTTTTGCTGATTTTTTGCCTTTTTCTTTTTTACTTTTTTTACTTTTTTCATTTTTTTCACTTTTTTCATTTTTTTCACTTTTTCACTTTTTCACTTTTTTCACTTTTTCACTTTTTCACTTTTTCACTTTTTTCTTTTTCACTTCTTTACTTTATTATTTTTTGATTTTGGAAGTGGTGTTTGTTGTTGTAAATTTAATTTACTTTGATTTTGGGGGGTGTATGAAACAGGTTTTAAAATTTTTTCTCAAGCCGATATTTTTTCTGATTATTACTAAACTTTTACAATGCTTTGCCGATATAATATGTGATGAATAATCAAAATCTTTAAAAAGGAGGATTTTATTATGAATGTAGGCAGAATTGCGGAGCTTACAACTCCCACACCTGCGGCTACTCCCAAAAGCTCTGCCCAGCAGGCTGCAAAGAAGGATAATACCACTGCTGCTGACAGACCTCACGTTGATAAATTTGAGGACAAGAATGAAGCTGCCTATACTCCCGCTTATACCAAAAAAAGCGGAAAGACTCAATCCGAAACGGCTTCCGACAATGACAAGGGCGTTAAGGTAAACAAGCCCAAGTCTACAACGGCTATGAAGAATGAAGCTTTCACTTCAATGGTAAGGGATATTATAGGCAAGCAGGGCGGCGCGGCTTACAATGCGATCATGAAGGACGCCTATCAGATTCAGAACGGCACTATTGATGATTATTGGAGCGCAGACGCTACCGCAGAGCGTATTTACAACTTTGCCCGCACCCTGGCAGGGGACGACGACAGCAAACTTGAAACTCTCAGAGACGCTGTTAAAAAGGGCTTTGCACAGGCAGGTCAGGCATTCAGCAAAAAGTACGGTCAAAAGGGACTTCCTTCCATTTGTCAGGATACATACAATAAGGTTATGGATAAGTTTGACGATTGGGCTAAGGAGTCTAAGGGAACAACCGGAACGGCAAGCGCCTCTTCCGACAAGAAGAGCACCTTTACTCCCTCCGGCTACAGCGTAACAAATCCTAAGTACAATCCCGATCTCAGGGATAAAAAAGCCGATTGACCGTTAATTTGAATCGGTTAAAAAGAACCTGTAAAAACAGGTTCTTTTTTTGCGTGCCAAAAGCTTTTCCGATTTTTCAGGCAAGCTCCGTGATTTTTTTCGGGCGTATTTTTGAATAAAAAAGCAAGCCTCTCAAATCGAGAGGCTTGCCGATTTACTTATTCGGTTGTTTTTGCCTTAAAGGAAAATTACTTTCTCTTCTTGGAAATTACAACGGCAGCAGCGGCAGCTACAGCGGGAATAACTGCAAATACAATACCTGTAGGCTTGTTATCGCCCTTGCCGTCACCCTTGCCGTCTGTAGTTCCGGCAACGCCTGTAGTTCCGGATACATCAGTTCCGGTTACGTCAGTTCCGGAAACTTCGGTTGCGTCGGTTGCGTCTGTTGCGTCTGTTGCGTCGGTTGCATCTGTTGCGTCAGTTCCTGCGGGATCTGTTGTTGTGCTGGGTTCAACTACTGCGGGGTCGGTTGTCGTGCTGTCGGATGCTTCGGGTTCTGCGGGATTGCCGCTGATAACTTTTATTGTGATTTGAACAGAGGTGATTGTTTCCTCAGGAAGCGTAATGTAAGAAAATCCTCCCCATGCATTATACAAGCAGTAATCTAATACGTCCTTTTCTTTCATTTCGTCTATGAAAGTGTCCTTAATTGCAACATCCTTACCATTGAGCTTTAATTTGAAAGATTCAATGGAGAAACCACTGGCAAGAGGTGTTTTATAACCTGCTTCCAAGCTTTCGCCTTTCTTATCTGCATAAGCGTCCTTAATATAAATCACCCTCAGCTTTGCAGAATCGGACGAAAAATTATCAAGAGTAAAGGTGTATTCGCCATCTTTAGAAATATTTTGTTCATCAGTAGTAACCCATGCATCATCTGCGCCAAATACCATATAAGCATTAAAATCGGTCTTGGTATCCTCAGCAAAAGCAGAAACAGCCATAGCGGAAACTGCCATAGCGCCAATAACAGCGCCGGAAATAATTTTCTTAAAATTCATATTTTTTCCTCCAATTAAATAAAATATAAGTACCATTATACTTACTGATAATAAATTATACCACAAACCTGCATAAACTTCAACTGTAGAAATTTACTAAATTTGTAACAGTTTTTTGACAAATACGTAAATGGAATGTAAATTTTAACTGTTCCGTTATCTTTGCGGTACACTTAGGTAGTCCGAGGTTTTTTAAAAAAGTTTCAGCTTATATTATTTTTATGGCAAATTATATGAAATTACCCGCCCTTTACCGAAAGCAAGGGGCGGGTAATTTAAGATTGCTTTAAGATACAATAATTATAAAAATTACTTTCTCTTCTTAGCGATTACAACAGCGCCGGCAGCAACTACGGCAAGAGCTGCAACAACAGCAACGCCTTCAACGCCGGTGTTGGGCTGGTTCTTATCGGAGTGGTTGCTCCGGGATCGCCTACAGGAGAAGTTCCTGCGGGATCGGTGGCTTCGGTAGAAGGAGCTGCGGGTTCGCCGCCCTTGCCAACGGTCATTGTGATTTCAACAGAGTTGATTGTTTTATCGGAAATCGTAATGTATTTCTTATCTGTTACCCAAATGTTATACACGCAGTAGTCGAATAAACCTTTTTCATCAAAATCTTTTTTCATATTGCCAAGGAAAGAATCATCAATGGCAATGTCCTTACCGTTGATCTTTAATGTGAAGCCGGTAACGGAGAAATCTCCGGCAACAGAGGATTTGTAGCCTTCCTCCGGCTTCTCGCCGTTCTTTTCCTTCTCGATTGCATAATTGTCCTTGATGTAAAGTGTTTGCAGCTTATCAAGGCTGACGTCAATGCCTTCAACCTTGAAATTGTACGTACCGTCTCCGGTAACGCTAACCTCCTGGGACATGGGGTACTCATTAATAGTCATGCCATCTACCATAACTACCATCTTAAGCTTAAGATCGGTCTTTGCATCGTCTGCAAAAGATGAAACTGCCATAGCGGAAACTGCCATAGCGCCGGCAAGAACGCCGGTAATGATTTTTTTGAAGTTCATATTTTTTCCTCCATTTAAAAATTTATAAGTACATTTATACTTATTTGCAATAAAGTGTATCACATAATTTAAAAAACTTCAACTGTAGAAACTCACTAAATTTGTAATATTTTTTTGACAAATACGTAAAAATTACCAAATCACCCGCCTTTTACTGCAAACAAAAGACGGGTGATTCGAGATTTGGATAAAAGTTAAAATTTACTTTCTCTTCTTAACAATCATAACAGCGCCGGCAGCAACTACGGCAAGAGCTGCAACAACAGCAACGCCTTCAACACCGGTGTTGGGCTGATTTTTATCGGGGGTAGCTGTTCCGGGATCGCCTACGGGATTAGAACCTACGGGTGCTCCGCCGTTGCCGCTGACAACGGTAATTGCTATTTCAACAGAGGTGATGGTTTCCTCGGCAGGTGTAATGTAATTGCTGTTGCCGCTTGCATCCCATGAATTAAACACGCAGTAGTCAAATACAGGATTTTCTTTCATTTTGTCTATGAAACCGTCATTAATCGCAACATCCTTACCGTTGATCTTTAATGTGAAGTTGGTAACGGAAAAGCCTTCGGCAAGAGGCGATTTATAACCCTCTTCCAGATTCTGATCCTTCTCGATTGCATAAGCGTCCTTAAGGTAAATTACTTTTAAGCCTGAAGGGTCGCCTGTAGGGTCGATCTCAAGATTCTCAAGCTTAAAGGTGTACGTGCCGTCTGCGGAAATGTTTTGCTTTTCGGTACGGGTATCGGACCAACCGGGCTTTTCTCCAACAACTACCATCTGAAGATCAACATTGGTCTTGGCGTCCTCCGCAAAAGCAGAAACAGCCATAGCGGAAACTGCCATAGCGCCGACAAGAACGCCGGTAATAATTTTCTTAAAATTCATATTTTTCCTCCATTTAAAAATTATAAGTACATTTATACTTATTTCGAGTACAGTATACCACAAAGCAGCTTGAACGTCAACCGTAAAAATTTACTATATTTGTAACGGATTTTTGACAAATGCGTAAAAATTTTGTCGATTTTAACAGTTCCATGAAGCTTTGCAGTACATTAGCCGCCCCAAAACCCAACAGCACAACAGTTTTAAAGAACGCACAAACGGACTCCGAAAAGCAAAATAAACCCTACCGAGAATAAACAAACTCCCAACCACCAACTTCCAAAGTGGGGAAAGGGGGAGAGGGGATAAGGAAAGGGTTCTTAGGGTGAAACCTAAAGGGTTCACAAGGACGTGAAAGTGTTTGCCACAAAGCGGCGGCACGGACGCCGCCGCCCAAGGGCAAACACAAGGGAGGGGGAAATCCCCGCTTTGTCGGGTTTGCAGTTCCCCCTCCCCCTTGGGACGACAGGATGTCGTCGGGAGCAAACCCAAAGTGCCGCAAGGATGCGGCACCGACAAAGTTTGCTCCCTGTCACCCTAAGCCCCCGCGGGGAGCGCGCCCCGTCGCAAGACGGGAAAGGCAGTTTTCAAAGCACTTTGAATAAAACAAAAAACTCCCCGCCGCAAAGCAAAAACGCTGTTAATAAATCCATTACGATTTTCGGAGTAGAACCCAATTACTCTTCCCTGTTGACCTCTTCAATAATATCAGCCAGCTGGCTCAGAGTAAGCTTTCCGCACATAGTGGCGATACATCTTAAAGGCCATTCCTGATCCGCCGCACCGAAAATTTCCTTACGAGCCGATTCTCCCGCAATGCTGCAAACTCTGTTTGTAAAGGCAGCTCCCTTAGGGTGAGTTTTTATTTCGCTCAGCATGGTGTGAACGGTCAGGGTCTTATGATAATCCCGGGCATTTACGCTTATTTCCGCCGCAAGAGGGCAGCTGTCGCTGCTGCCGCCTGCAAGAAGGGTAAATTTACCGCCGTCAACTCTCCAATCGTGAATTGTATCGTCCCAGTATGCAAAGGAGCGGCGGTCTAATTTCATGGTTACCTTTTCCGTTGCCCCCGCCTTAACAAGCACCTTCTTAAATGCCTTTAATTCCTTTTCGGGACGGGAAACCAAAGGATTGTTTTCCCTTACGTAAAGCTCCACGATCTCCTTGCCGTCCAAAGTCCCCGTGTTGGTAACGGCGACGGTAACCTCAAGCTCGTCGTTTTCGTCGATATCGGTTTTTGAAAGCTCTATGCCGTCATATCGAAAGCTTGTGTAGGAAAGTCCGTAGCCAAAGGGAAACAGAGGGGAGATTTTATGCTTTTCGTACCAGCGGTAGCCTACGTAAATACCCTCGGCATAATTAACCCTGCCGTTTTCCCCCGGGAAATCGGTGTATGACGGGTTGTTCTCCAAAAACTGCGGAAAGGTTTCCGCAAGCTTGCCGCAGGGATTGGCCTTGCCGTAGAGAATATCCGCAATAGCCTCGCCCGAGCCTTCGCCGCCCAGATAAGCTTCAAGAATAGCCTTGACCCTGCCTACAAAGGGCATAGCCACAGGCGCACCGTTGCAAAGAACGATTATGGTTTCGGGCTGCTTGCGCACCACCTCGTCAATAAGCTTCAGCTGACTGTCGGGAAGATTTATATGCTTACGGTCAAAGCCCTCGCTTTCGTAGCCTTCGGGCAGTCCGCAGATTATAACCGCCCGATCGCATTCTCCCGCAAGCCTTGCCGCTTCGGTAATAAGGCTGTAATCCTTATCGTCCTCCAAGGAATAGCCCTGTGCATATTCGGTTTCGCCGTATTTCGACATTTCGTCCAGGGCTTTGGTAACGTTTATGGCGTTGACGTTGGAGCTTCCGCCGCCCTGATATCTGGGTTTAACCGCCATTTCGCCGATAACCGCCGTTTTTCCGCTTTTTATGGGAAGAGCATTTCCGTTGTTCTGCAAAAGCACCATACATTCCCTTGCGATTTCCACGGCAATTTTATGATGCTTTTCATAATCGCAGGGCTTTTCGGTTTTCTTCTCGTAAAGCGCAAATACAACTTCGAGAAGCCTTGTAACCGCCTTATCTATCTGCCGCAGGGTAAGCTTTCCCTTAAAGCCCTTATCCGCAACGGGCATAGCTGTTTTTTCACCGTTAACGGCTTTGGTAAGCTCTCTTATATTTTCCTCTCCCGTGCCGGGCATTTCAAGCTCAAGCCCTGCATACAACGCCTGAGCACGATTATCCACAGCGCCCCAATCGGACATAACAAAGCCCTTAAAGCCCCACAGGCTGCGCAGAACGTCCGTCAACAGCCATTTGCTTTGAGAACAGTAATCGCCGTTGACCTTATTGTATGCGCACATAACGGAAGTGGGCCTGGATTTTTTCACAGGGTATTCGAAGCTTGCCAAATATATTTCACGAAGCGCTCTTTCGGTTATTTTCTCGTCAATTAAAAACCGTTTGCTTTCCTGACTGTTGCAGGCAAAGTGCTTTAAGGCGGTACCTACCTTTTTGGACTGTATGCCGTCAATGACCCCCGCCGCAATATGCCCTGACAAAACGGGATCTTCGGAAAAATATTCAAAGTTTCTGCCGCCTAAGGGAGAACGCTTAATATTGTTTCCCGGTCCTAAAACTATCTGAACATTTTGCGCCTGCGCCTCTTCGCCGATAGCCGCACCCTGCTTTTTTGCAAGATTTTCGTCAAAGGAGCAGGCAAGTAAAGCCGCAGGAGGAAAACAGGTGGCGGGGACGCTTTCGTTCCAGGCTAAGCCTATGCACTGTCTTAACCCGTGAGGACCGTCGGAAAGATTTATGGAGGGAATATTTAAGCGGGGTACAGCCACCGTACGCCATGCGTCCTTTCCCGAAAGGAGAGATAACTTTTCCTCTAACGTCATTTGTGAAACAAGTTTTTTAATTTCTGCTTTTGTCATATTGTTTTCCTTTCAAAAAATATGTATTTGAGGCTTTAAAAAAACAGACTTTTTTGCTCTTGGGAGGGTTGGTGCCGGTTTGTTGTTCTCTCAAAAATTAGTGCTGATTTATGCCGGCTCTTAGGAAAGCTGTGCTGATTTTTTGCCCGCTTTCAGGGAAGCTGTGCTGATTTTTGCCCGCTCTCAGAAAAGTTGTGCTGATTTTTTGCCCACTTTCAGGGAAGCTGTGCTGATTTTTGCCCGCTTTCAGGGAAGCTGTGCTGATTTTTGCCCGCTCTCAGAAAAGCTGTGCTGATTTTTGCCCGCTCTCAGGAAAGTTGGCGGTAATTTACTGATTTAAAAAGAATTTCAAAATTCGCAAAATAAAAATCCGCTCCGCCTTGCTCCACTCCTTTTTATTTTGCGAACCGGTCGGAATTTTCCTTGAAAATTCCGACACTTTT
>CANEHP010000068.1 GCA_947427325.1 uncultured Clostridia bacterium
GTCAGGCTTACGCTGATTTTTGCAGTGGCAGCCCCCGTAATCGGTCTTATCATATACCTTATAATGACCTCCACAATTCCGGGGTATAAAAAAATTCAGGGAAAGCTGGATAAGGTTTCCCTTTTGACCAGAGAAAACCTTTCGGGAGTAAGAGTTATCAGGGCATTTTCCAAGCAGCAAAAGGAAAAAGAGGATTTTGAAGCCGAAACGGAGAACTTATTAAAGGCGCAGGTAAGAGTGGGCAGAATATCCGCTTTGCTTAACCCTCTTACCTTTGTGGTGGTGAACCTTGCCATTGCGGCAATACTGTGGTTCGGCGGCATTTCCGTTGATGCGGGAGATATTACACAGGGCGAGCTGATTGCTCTTGTGAACTATATGAATCAGATTCTTTTGGCTCTGATCTACCTTGCCAACCTTATTATTATTTTAACCAAGGCGGGGGCAAGCGCAGCGAGAATTAACGATGTATTTGCCATAAAGTCTTCCGTAACGGACGAGGGCAATACGGAACAGACAGAGGTAACGGGTGCGCCCGCAGTTGAGTTTAAAAACGTGACCTTTACATACCACAAGGATAAGCCTTCCCTTGAAAACGTTACATTCAGCATAAACAAGGGAGAAACAATAGGAATAATCGGAGGTACAGGCTCAGGCAAAACCACCCTTGTTAATCTTATACCCAGATTTTACGATACCGTACAGGGCGAGGTGCTGGTTGACGGAGTTAATGTCAAGGAATATCCCTTTGCACAGCTCAGAAAAAAAATAGGCATAGTGCCGCAAAGAGCCTCTCTATTTAAGGGCACAATACGCTCAAATCTTCTTTGGGGCAAAAAAGACGCTTCGGAGGAGGAAATGTGGTATGCGCTTGAAACGGCGCAGGCTGCGGAATTTGTAAGGAAAATCCCCGAGGGGCTGGACGCAAAGGTGGAGCAGGGCGGCAGAAACTTTTCGGGCGGTCAGCGGCAGCGCTTAACCATAGCGAGAGCGGTGATTATGAAGCCGCACATACTTATTCTTGACGATTCGGCTTCCGCTTTGGACTTTGCCACAGACGCCGCACTAAGAAAGGCGCTGGCAAAGGATATATCGGACGCTGCCGTGTTTATCGTATCTCAAAGAGCCTCAGGCATTAAGCATGCAAACAGGATAATCGTACTTGACGACGGAAAACCTGTGGGAATGGGCGTTCACAAGGATCTGTTCGATTCCTGTCAGATATACCGAGAGATCTGCCTGTCCCAAATGTCGGAACAGGAGGCGCAAAATGGCTAAAAATAAAATCAGAGATAATAACGGCGAAATACTAAAAAGAATACTGAGATTTACCAAGCCCCACCTTGCCCTTCTGATAATGGCGGCGTTTTTTTCCATGGTAAATGTTGCGCTTACCCTGTATATACCGATTTTAATAGGCGACGCCGTGGATTGCGCCATTGAAGCGGGGAATGTTGACTTTGAAGCCATGCTGCCTGTTTTGATGGGGATAGCAGGGGCGGCGGCTGCGGGAGCGGGAGCAAGCTGGCTGATGAACCTCTGCACCAACAGGATCACCTATCTTACGGTAAGGGATATAAGGCGGCAGGCTTTCCGCAAGCTGCAAAACGTACCCCTTTCCTATATCGACTCTCACCCTCACGGCGATTTAATAAGCAGAATGATAACCGATACCGACCAGATATCGGACGGTCTTTTAATGGGTTTTACGCAGCTTTTTACGGGGATCGTCACTATTTTGGGCACATTGGGATTTATGCTGTCCATTAACCCGCTTATAACCCTTATAGTTGTCCTTATCACTCCCCTTTCATTGTTTGTCGCCTCCTTTGTGGCAAAGCACAGCTTCGATATGTTCAGAAAACAGTCGGAAGCAAGAGGAAAAATGACCTCTCTCACCGAGGAAATGATCAGCGGACAGCATATTGTCAAGGCTTTTTCCCACGAGGAAACCGCCGAGGAGGATTTTGACGGCATTAACACGGAATTACAGAACTACAGCGTAAGAGCTATTTTCTTTTCCTCCCTTACAAATCCTTCCACCCGATTTGTAAACGGTCTTATATATGCGGGAGTAGGCGTTTTCGGTGCAATAAGCGCATTATCGGGACGTATTTCGGTGGGGCAGCTGAGCTGTTTTCTGACCTACGCTAATCAATATACCAAGCCCTTTAACGAAATTTCGGGAGTGATTACCGAGCTGCAAAGCGCCCTTGCTTCGGCAAAGAGAGTATTTGAGGTGATAGACGCCGAGTCGGAAGCTCCCGACAGCGAAAACGCAAGGACACTCACCTCGGAAAATGTAGACGGAACGGTAGAAATAGACGATGTTTCCTTCAGCTACAATCCCGAAAGACCCCTTATTGAAGATCTTAACCTTAAGGTGGGCAAAGGTCAGCGCATAGCCATAGTAGGTCCTACCGGCTGCGGAAAAACCACCCTTATTAACCTATTAATGAGATTTTACGATGTTAACGGGGGAGAGATAAGGGTCAGCGGCACGCCTGTAAAGGAAATAACAAGGGATTCTCTGCGAGGCTCTTACGGTATGGTTTTGCAGGAAACATGGCTAAAACGGGGAACTGTTTTTGAAAATATTGCCTACGGAATGCCCGACGCTGCGGAAGAAGAAGTTGTGGCTGCGGCTAAAGCGGCTCACGCTCACAGCTTTATTCAAAGGCTGCCCGAGGGCTATAATACAATGATATCCGATGATGAAACAAATATATCTCAGGGGCAAAAGCAGCTTTTGTGCATAGCCCGTGTTATGCTTTGTCTGCCGCCTATGCTTATTTTGGACGAAGCTACCTCTTCTATTGACACTATGACGGAAATGCGCATACAGAGGGCGTTCGCCAAAATGATGAAGGGCAGAACAAGCTTTATTGTGGCTCACAGGCTTTCTACCATCAAGGAATCCGACTGCATTCTTGTTATGGATTCGGGGCATATTGTGGAAATGGGCAGTCATGAGGAGCTTATCGCCAAGGGCGGCTTTTATGCCGGTCTTTACAACAGTCAGTTTCAAGCCTCGTCATAGCTGCCGTATAATGTCAAGCCCCATTTCTATCGGGATTAATGCTATTTCTAAGTTGACAGCTGACAGCTGACAGTTGTGGAACGGCTTCGCCGATTTAAAATATCGTCGGTCGGTCTTATCACCTATGCGAATGTGGCATTTTTCAAAGAAACGGCTTAAAATGTCGGCAGAAACGTAAAATTTCAAGTCGGTGAAGCCGACGCCTTAACCGTTAACTGTCATTTTTTTACTATCCCTTCAAAATGTTATTGGTATAATAAATAAAACCACCGGTTTCTCGGTGGTTTTACTTATGTATCTTCTTTAATTATTATTTTTATTATTTCTTGAATCAAATATCTCCTGCAAAACAGAGAACCTTTCCTTTTCCTGCAATCCGCCTAAGGTGTTTTGAATGATCTGAGAAAGATCGTCGGAATTTTTGGAAGTGGTTATTTCCTCGCTGCCTGCCTTTTGCTCGACATTGCCGCCGGGCGTAGCCAATGTAACTCCCGCAGCCGCTTTCTGAGCAGGCTGTGGGGCGCTGCCGGAATTATTGAAGGTAGACTTGATAACAGGTGCGCCGGGTTTAAAGCCTGTTGCGATAACGGCAATACTGATGGTATCGGAAAGAGTTTCGTCCTGACTTACGCCCTGAATCATTTCAACGGAAGGATCTGCCGCATCGGAGATCATTCTGATAATATCGTTCAAATCGTTAATTGCGCTGTCCGCAGACAAGGTAACATTAACAAGAAGCTTGGTAGCGTGGTTAATGGAGGTTTCAAGCAGCGGGCTGTTGACAACCTGAGAAACAGCGTCCTGTATCTTGTTTTCTCCCGTACCCGTACCAAGGGCAATATGAGCGTCGCCCGAGTTGGAGAGTATGGAGCAAAGGTCGGCAAAGTCTGTGCCGATTCTGCCTGTGGTGCTTTCATATACCACATCGGAGATAATCTTAACCGAGCGGTAAAGCACATCGTCTACCATGGCGAACGCCTGCTTAAAGCTAAGCATTTTTTCGTTGGTTTTAAGAAGTCTTTCGTTGGGGATTATCAAAAGAGAGTCAACATGCTTACGCATTTCGTCGATACCCTTTATAGCCTGATTCATCTTATATTCGCGCTCATACTCAAAGGGCTTTGTTACAACGCCCACAGTGATTATGTTCATTTCCTGCGCTATTTCGGCTACTACGGGAGCTGCGCCCGTACCTGTGCCGCCGCCCATACCTGCCGAAATAAAAACAATAGATGCGCCTTCAATAGCGGCCTTAATTTCCTCGCTGTTTTCTTTAGCGGCTTCGGCAGCTACCTCCGGGCGTCCGCCTGCGCCTCTTCCCTTGCAGGTTTTTTTGCCTATCTGAATACGGCGCATAAGGTTTTTATCCTTGCTTCTGAGTGCCGCAACATCGGTATTTACCGCAATAAATTCCATCTTGTCACGCAGATCGGACATAACGTCGCCGCCTGCCGCTTCTAAATCTTCCGTTTCCTTCGCATACAGCTTAGCCATATATTCGAGAGCATTACAGCCGCCGCCGCCAACGCCGATAACCTTTATTTTAACATCATAAACGGCGGTATCGTCCAAATTATCCAATTCGGTTTCAAATCCATCCTCATCTATAAAAACGCCCATTTTTTCTTTCCTCCGATACTTTTCTGCGCACATAATTTTACACTATATTATTTTAACAGATTTTAAGTGGCATTTCAATACCTTTTTGAAAAATCTTTAAACAAATTTACAAATCTTTTTACAACATATTGTAGAAAAAATAGTTAAATTCTACCAAATTTACATATTTTTGGAAATTCATTTTTCAGCAGGGATCAGCGCTTCAAAAAAATCTGAAGCCGAGCTAACTGCCGCATTTCGGAACGGTTTCCGAGCAAAAGGAAAACGTCATACTTTTTACTACGGTTCTTCACGGGGAGGCTCAGTTTGCGTGTTTTCGGATGTTTCAGGCTCTGTGGTTACCGTATTGTTCCCTTCATTTTCATAAACAGGTCTTTTTACCGCACGGTTAGGGTTGGTAAGATTAAGGGTGCAGTTTTCATTGTCCGCAACATCCTCTTCGATTATACGGCCGGCATGGTATATCTTGTCTCCCAAGGCGGCAGTAGAGCCTAAATCTATCTGAATATGCCCGTCATAGTTGATCCCTACCCTCAAGGTATCCGCAATATTTATTTCATAGTTTTTGTTAAGCCCGTTTTCCTCCATATTATTTATAATAATTAACGCTAATTTTATCCTGTTAGCGTTATCATCGCCAAAAACAACTCCCTCCTTAATTTCCTGCTGTTCGTTGTCACTGTTGTTTTCAAGGGTTATTCCCTCGTTGACGGCGGGAGCTGAAATATCGGCTGTGACGCTATTGTCGGCAGTTGCCGTAACTTCTTCTTCCTTTGGCTGTAAAACAATCTGTACTCCCTTTACTATGGGACAGTTAAGAGGAGCGTCGGAAATCTCAAGCAAACGCTTATTTTCCGATATAATATAGTACTTTCCGCCATATGCGAATGCGGCGGCGGGCTTTGCAGGCTCAACCGATATGGTAAGTCGGTTGGGAAAGCCCCTGTGTATCCTGGCGGATTCTATATAAACCAATTTTGATACAATATTTTCCTCTGCCTTGGAAACATTTATTCTTATAAGATTTTCGCCCTTTGCTATACCGCTGGCTTCTATGATTTCCTCATCCGAATAAGCAGTTTCTCCCGAAACCACAAAAACACCTATATTAAACAGCACCGTTGTGGATAATACGGTAAGGACTGCCACTGCTAAAATGCCTATCAGGACATAGTAAAGCGTGTATCTGCCTGATCTCTTTTTCTGTTTTTTACGGGTGCGGCCTGCCGATGAAGGACCGTCCCGCTTCCCTGCCAAGGTGCGTGACGAATTTAAGGAAGAGCGGGAAGAGGGTTTGGAGGATTTATGAGAGGAATTATATGAGCCTGAGCCGCTTTTCGGGGACTTACCCGAGGTTTTTCCCGCATAGGTTTTGGATTTTTTGGCAGCCGTCTGCTTTTGACTAAGCTCTTGCTGCTTTCTTTTTCTTTCCTCGCTGACGGACTGATTTTCTTTGCGCCGGCCGGTTTTTTTCTTTACCGATTTTTTTTTCGGGTTACTTTTTTGTACAGCAGTGTTTTTACGGGAGGTATTCCCCTCGCTGCGATACTCATCATAAAGCTCCTGCTGAGACATTGTTTTTCGTTTTCTCTGTTCAAATTCAGGCATTTTAACATCCTCTTCTTTGGCTGGTTCGTATACTATGGTATGTCTGAAAGCTATGTCGTATTTGAAAACAAAACAGCTTTGTACTGTTTCGTTCAAATTTTCGCTTTCCGTGCAAGCCTCGTCAGTTTCTTTTAATATCCGCTCCTACGCTTCTTAATACTCCCTCAATATTTTCATATCCTCTGTCAATATGACTCAGCCCCGATATGCGGGAGGTGCCCTCCGCCGCAAGGGCTGCCGTTATCAGTGCCGCTCCTCCTCTTAAATCCGTTGCCACCAGCTCTGCTCCCGATAAGCTTTTTACTCCCGTTACTACCGCAACCTTGCCCTCCACACTGATTTTTGCGCCTAATCTCACCAACTCGGCGGAATGCTTAAAGCGGTTTTCAAAAATATTTTCCACAAAAACCGATGTGCCTGCCGCCACAGTGGAAAGAGCCATTAAAGGCGGCTGAGCGTCGGTGGGAAAGCCCGGATGAACGTTGGTTCTGACAGTTCCGGGCGAAATCAGCGGCTTTTTTGCGTTGATAAATATATTGCTCTGACCGTAGGAATATATTCGACAGCCCATTTGCTCCAAAACTGCGGTAACAGGTCTTAAGTCGCCATGGCTCACTTCTGTAAGTATCAGCTCGCCGCCGCTTATTGCGCCGCAGCAAAGATAAGTCGCCGCAGCTATTCTGTCGGGCATAATTTTGTGTTCGCAGGGATGCAGTCTTTCCACCCCCTCTATTGTTACCGTACTTCCTCCCGCGCCACTTACCTTGCCGCCGCATTTGTTGATAAACTCCGCAAGATCCACTATTTCCGGTTCTCTGGCGGCATTGTGTATTTCGGTGACGCCGTCTGCGAGAGAAGCGGCTAAGATTATGTTTTCCGTTGCTCCCACAGAAGAGAAGGAAAGTGCGATTTTTGCACCGTGAAGTCCCTTAGGCACAGAGCAGTCCAGGTAACCGTGTTTTTCCTCTATTTCCGCTCCCATTTCCTTAAACGCCGCCAGGTGAAAATCTATAGGACGAGGTCCTAATTCGCAGCCCCCGGGAAAGGAAAGCTTGCAGCTTTGACAGCGAGTGAGAATCGCTCCCAAAAAAATGATAGAGGAACGCATTTCCCGCATAAGATGGGTGGGCACTTCTACCGAGCTGATTACCGAGGAATCCACCGTCACCGTATTTTTTTCTCTTTTGCATTTGCAGCCGATACATTCTAATATGCGGCAGGCAGAATCACAGTCGGATAATTTGGGACAGTTATGTAAAACCGTTTCGCCGCCGCACAGCGCAGCCGCCGCAAACAGCGGAAGCGCACTGTTTTTTGCACCCTGAACAGCAATTTCTCCCTCCAACCGCTTTCTGCCGTTAACAATAATGCGCTGCTGCTCCGCCATAAAAATCACCCTTTCAATAAGCATTTAGGCGACTCCGCACAAAGACTGCATTTCGGCTTTGTACGGCGCTGCCTTACTCTTTAATGTATGCTTATTGTGGGTATTTGGTTAATTTGCTTTAAAATCAGCCTGTCCGCAAAAACGATGCGCAGACTTCAGTGCAGCTTCCAAAGCGGATTTCGTTGCCTTCGGTGTAATTTATGCCGAAAAAGGCAATTCCTTTTGGAATGGATATTATCCCACCAGATCAATCATTTTGCTTAAAATAACATCGGCTGCGTCGGTTTTTGCCAGCTTTCTTGCATTAACTCCCATTTCCGTCAGCCTTTTATCATCGTGATACAGCTTTTCAGTCTCATTTATCAGCCATTTGCCGTCAAGGCTCTTGTCCTCTCTTAAAACAGCCGCATTAGCGTCCTGCAAAGTTTTTGCATTGTAGTATTGGTGATTTTCCGTTGCGTTGGGATAGGGTATGAGTATTGACGGTCTGCCTATTGCCATTATCTCCGTCAAGGTCATAGAACCCGCTCTTGCTATTATTAAATCCGCCGCACACATACAGGTGTACATATTGTCGATATATTCTTTTAAAATAAGCCTTTCCGAACCCTTGTCAATACCGTTTTGCTCCAAAAGACCGCTGAAGGTATCCTTTCCGTTGCCGCCGTAGGAGTGAATGTGATTGATATTCCCCTTTTTCTGTTCCCAAGCCATAAGCTCTGCCACAGCCTCATTTATTTTATTTGCCCCAAGGCTGCCGCCCAGGGAAAGAATTGTAAAGCCTTCGGGAAGTCCGAGCCTTTTTCTTGCCGCCTCCTTCTCTTCAATGGGAATGTTGTTTCTTAACGGGTTTCCCGTTATTACACATTTTTCCGTATGCTTTAGGTGCTTCAGGCAGTCCTCGGAAAACAAAAATATCATATCCGCCGTTTTTGAAAGCAGCTTTGTGGTAAGTCCCGGGTAGGAATTGCTTTCGTGAGTTACGGTTTTTACGCCCATTCGAGCCGCTTCTCTTAAAACCGCTCCGCAGACATAGCCCCCCGTTCCTACGCAGATATCGGGCTTAAACTCGTTTATCAGCTTTTTAACATGGGGAAATGCCGCCGCATAATAATAAGCCGCCTTTACGTTTTTCTTGATATTGTTAAGGGACAGGCTTCTCTGTATTCCCGCCATTTTTATTCCGTGAAAGTCATAGCCCGCTTTTTTTACAAGCTTTGCTTCCATTCCGTCGGGTCTGCCCACGAAAAGCACCTTGCTTTCGGGCAGAACATTTACTACCTTATCCGCAATGGCAAGCGCAGGATTGATATGTCCCGCCGTCCCGCCTGCCGCAATTAAAACTCTCATATTTTTTGTTCCTTTAAATTACATTAGGGGCTATCCGAAAAGTCGCCATTGCACAATTTCTACCGGCTGCGGACGCTTTCAGCGAAATCGTACAAAATTGCCCGGTTTTCAGATACGCCTTAGTCAAGCTCTGCTTTTCGTGAAATATTCAGCAATACTCCCATTTCGCCCAGCTGCATCAAAAGCGCCGAGCCGCCATAGCTGAAGAAGGGCAGGGATATTCCCGTATTCGGCATAGAGTTGGAAACAACCGCAATATTTAAAAGCGCCTGAAGTCCTATTTGAAAGGTAACGCCGAAGGCGAGCATCATACCGAACTTGTCTCTTGCCCTTGAGCTGATGTAAAAGCCTCTCCACACCAGGATTACGAACAGGAGTATAACCAGCATACCGCCCACAAAGCCCAATTCCTCGCAGATAATGGAGAATATAAAGTCATTTCTCGACATAGGGAGATAGCTGTACTTTTGCCTTGAATTTCCGAAGCCCAAGCCGAACAGCCCGCCGCTGCCTATTGTTACAAGGGATTGATAGGTTTGAAAGGTCTTATCGCTGGTATCCGCCTCGGGATTGGTAAAGCTCAGCCAACGTGAGTCGAAATAGTCGTAGCCTAAAGCGTTAAGGGTCGGTATGCCTATTGCGATAAGCGCGCCTACCAAAGACAGCATAATTATAAGGTATTTTGGACTGACTCCCGCAACATACATCATAACAAAGCCGATGGCAAAGACGATAATCGTACCCGAAAGGTGGGGCTGTATCATCAGCAGACCGCAGGAAATAACCAAAGTTACCGCATAGGGAAGCAGCCCTTTTTTTAATTCCCTCAGATGGGAAAAGTTCCTTTGAGTATAAAATGCAAAAAGCACTATTACGACAAATTTCAGTATTTCCGAGGGCTGAAAGGTAACAGGTCCTACGGTTAGCCATCGCTCCGAGCCGCCCTGTTCGGTGGGCATTACCTTAACAAGCGCCATAAGAATAACAGAGGCAGCCGTTCCCAGCACTATAAAGGCTCTTGAACGGAATATATGATAATCCACCACCGACGCCACAAGCATTATTCCTATTCCCGCAACCGCAAAGAGCGCCTGACGCTTTATATAATAAAGGCTGTCGCCATATTCGCTGTAAGCGGTGGCATAGCTTGCGGAAAACATCATAATCAGCCCGAAGGCAAGCAGCAGTATTACTATCATAAAAAACGGGTAATCAAAGCCTAAAAACGCTTCGACCTTCTTTTTCGGTTTTACTGCCGCCCCGCCGCCCAAAACCGCAGTATCTCCGCCTTCCCTGCGGCTGCTGCGGTATCTGTCGCTTCTTTCGGCGAAGCGAATGTGACTTTGCGAGCTTTTCGTATTTTTTGACGAGCCGTTAACAGAGGCGGAGGAGCTTCTTTTTGAATTTGAATTAACTCTTTTTGCCGAACCGCTTTTGCTGCTTACTGCTTTTCCGGCATATTTTGACGAAGCTGAGCTTTGTCCTCCCGCCGAGGATTTCCTTGGTGAATTATTTGTTTTGCCGTTTGTTTTTTTTGTGGGCGTTTTTGCGGAGCTGACACTATTTCTCCCGCTTACAACGGTCTTTCTTCTTTCATCGGTCAAAAAATAACCTCCCTTCCGAAATCGGCATATTGCTTGCACGGCATTGCTTAATGCATTAATGACCTATCAGAATCTGTTTTTAGAACTTGTTCTCATAGGAACGGTGCGCAGATTTTCGAGCAAATTTTGTCGA
>CANEHP010000069.1 GCA_947427325.1 uncultured Clostridia bacterium
AACGAAGCAGGCGGCAAAATTTGCCGAAAAGATGCATGCTGAGCTTTATGTGAACACGCACTAAATTTGAATTTGACCGAACACCTGACCGATTTTGCTTTCTATATGCAAATCGGCGGCAGAATCCGCATTGGTGGAAGACATATTGATTATTATCAGATTTTTTCCTCGGTAATAACCGATAAGTCCCGCCGCAGGATAAACCACAAGGGATGTGCCGCCGATAATAAGCGTATCTGCGCCGGAAATAGCATTTATTGCGCCTGCAACCACATTATCGTTAAGCTGCTCGCCGTACAGAACCACATCGGGTTTTATAAGCCCTCCGCACTGACAGTATGAGACCCCCTTACTGTTCAGCATAAACTCTGCGTTGAAAAATTTCCCGCATTTCAGACAGTAGTTTCTGTGAACCGAGCCATGCAGCTCAAAGACATTTTTACTGCCTGCCTTTTGATGCAGTCCGTCTATGTTTTGGGTAATTACAGCCGACAGCTTGCCCTTTTGTTCCATTTCCGCCAGCTTAAAATGTGCAGCATTGGGCTTAGCGTCAAGGCACAGCATCTTATCACGGTAAAAGCGGTAAAACTCCTCGGTTTGCGAGTAGAAAAAGTCATCGCTTAAAATCGTTTCCGGAGGATATTTGTATTTTTGATTATACAGTCCGTCTACACTGCGAAAATCGGGTATTCCGCTTTCGGTAGAAACTCCCGCACCGCCGAAAAAAACCGTGTTCCGTGATTTTGAAAGTATTTCGTTGAGCTTTTGTATTTTATCATTCATAGTTTAAAAAGGCTTTGAGTCCTTTAGCTCTACAATACGGTTGAAAACGTTATCATATTTTGAGTCCTTGCAGAAATATCCTATGCGGACAAATTGGAATTTATCTCCCGCTTTTGCGTTTTCAAGGCATTTTTCCAATTTACAGCCTGTTTTTTTAATTACAGAGTCAGGATTGAGATAATCGTCAAAGGTTTTGTCCTCAGGAATTGCATTGGTGTTTTCAATGGTGAAAAGGCTGTTATAAATATAAACGTCTCTGTCAATGCAGTTATCCTCGCTAAGCCAGTGGATAGTGCCTTTCACTTTTCTGCCGTCAGCAGGATTTCCGTTTCCGCTTTCAATATCTGCGGTGCAGATAATTTTATTAACTGTGCCGTCCTCGTTATATACTATATCCTTATACTTAATGATATAAGCGCCCATAAGTCTTACTTCTCCGCCTGGCTTCAAGCGGAAATACTTAGGAGGAGGATTTGCGGAAAAGTCCTCTGCGTCAATGTATATTTTTTTTGTAAATTTGACATTGCGTTTTCCTGTGGATTCGTCGTTGGGGTTGTTGGAAATTTCAAAGTATTCTTCCTTATCCTCAGGATAATTTTCAATCTCTACCTTAATAGGATCAATTATAGCTATTCTTCTTAAAGCGGTTTTGTTAAGCTCGTCTCTTATACAGTGTTCAAGCAAAGCTATATCTACAACAGAAAGGCTTTTGCATATTCCTGCCGATTCTACAAAACGGAAAATTGATTCGGGAGAGTAGCCTCTCCTTCTTAAAGCGCAAAGAGTGGGCATACGGGGATCGTCCCAGCCGTCAACAACGCCTGTTTCCACAAGCTGTCTTAAATAACGCTTGCTCATAACGGTATTTGTTACATTAAGTCTTGCAAATTCATATTGATGGGGAGGCTGTTCAAAACCAATATTTTCAACTACCCAATCATAAAGGGGTCTATGGTTTTCAAATTCAATGGAACACATAGAATGAGTAATGCCCTCCAATGCGTCCTGAATCGGATGTGCGAAATCATAGAGAGGGTAAATACACCACTTGTCGCCCTGACGGTGATGATCCAAATGCAGAATGCGGTAAATTGCGGGATCGCGCATATTCATATTAGGACTGGACATATCTATTTTTGCGCGGAGAGTGCAGTAGCCGTCGGGAAACTCGCCGTTTTTCATTTTTTCGAAAAGCTCTAAGTTTTCTTCCACAGTTCTGTCACGGTAGGGGCTGTTTTTTCCCGGTTCGGTCAGAGTGCCTCTGTATTCACGCATTTGTTCATTGTTCAGATCACAGACATATGCCTTGCCTTTTTTTATAAGCTGAACGGCAAACTCATAGGTTTTCTGAAAATAGTCGCTGCCGTAAAATACTTCGTCCGGATTTGCGCCAAGCCATTTTAAATCCTCAATAATTGCTTCAACATATTCGTTGTCCTCTTTGGTGGGATTGGTATCGTCAAAACGCAAATTAAACAAGCCGCCGTATTTTTTTGCCGAGGTGTAGTTAATGTAGATAGCCTTTGCGCTGCCTATATGAAGATATCCGTTAGGCTCGGGAGGGAAGCGGGTGTGTATCTTCTTTACCCTGCCCGCTGCCAAATCGCTTTCCATTATATCCGTAAGGAAGTTGGAATTATTTTCCGATTCGGCTGATTTTTTTAAATCGTTTTCTTCTTCTGTAATTTTTTCTGTCATAATTAAAGCGTCTCCTTGAACTTATTTATTCTTTCCATACTTTCATCTTTTCCTAAAATTTTCATTACTGCGCAAAGATCGGGACTGTTGAGCTTTCCTGTTACCGCAACACGAATAAAGGAGCTTACATCGCCCACGTTACCCTTCCAGCTGTCGGGATTTGCCTTATATTCCTTTATATTGGGGCAGAAACCGTGTTTTTCGCCGATTTCCTTTACCTTTGAGAACCAAACATCCTGTTCGTCGTCAATATCATAGCAATCGGCAAAATCGTTAAGACAAGCGGTAATATCCTGCTTGTTAAATCCCTCTGTTTTGTCAATAAATTCAAAGTATTCGGGGAAGAAGAATCCCATATAGTCCTTTGCGTCCTTCCATGTTTCCAAGTCCTTGCGGGGCTTGCTTCCGCCTCTTCCTATTTGGAGAATTGCCTTTGTATAATCGGGATTGCGGGTTATAACATCATAAAATTCCTTGTCAAATTCTTCAGCCCACTTTGAAAGTTTGTTATAAACATCATCGGCGGTCATTCGAGAAACAACATTTTTGCTTACATCGCCAAGCTTAACTAAGTCAAAAAGAGAACCGCTGGGGCTCATCTTTTTTACCGAGAACGGGAAGCTGTTTGTATCTTCTGTGGGATTTGCTCTCCGCCAATCTTCAAAGTTGCTGTTTAAAAGGGTCATTACATATTCTATAACACTTTCGGCGGGATATCCCTCGCTGATATAATAACTCATACCTGCGCCTTTATCCCTTTTGGACAGCTTTTTCTTTACTTCTCCTTCTTTTTTCATAAGCTGTGAAATGTGGAGATATTTCGGCAGCTTAAATCCCAAAGCCGAAAATAGCTGAATATGATAGGGAAGGCTTGACAGCCATTCTTCACCCCTTATAACATGGGTAGTTCTCATTAAATGGTCGTCAACTGCATGGGCTAAATGATAGGTAGGCATACCGTCGCTTTTTAACAGCACATGGTCGATATGGTTTTCGGTAACCTCTATTGTGCCTTTTACAAGGTCTGTAAACTTTATTTTGTTGTCGGGATTTCCGTCAGAGCGGAAACGAAGAACATAGGGAAGCCCGGCGTTAAGCTTATTCTTTACCTGCTCTAAGGTTAAATCACGGCATTTTACAAATTCGCCGTAATAGCCGGGAGTAAGCTTTAATTCCTCCTGCTTTTCTCTAAGCTGCCGCATATCTTCTTCGGTACAGAAGCAGGGATAGGCTTTACCCTGTTTAACAAGCTCCTTTGCATACGTTCGGTAAATTTCACGGCGTTTGCTTTGGCGGTAAGGTCCGTATTTTCCTTCCCTTACAATGCTTTCGTCGAAATTTATGCCAAAATTTTCAAAAACCTTTATTAAATCGTACTCTGCTCCCTCAACCTCGCGCTTTGAATCGGTATCCTCTATACGAAGATAGAATACGCCGCCGCTTTGGTGGGCAAGTCTTTCAGAAACTAAAACAGGGTACAGTCCGCCAAAATGAACAAACCCCGTGGGGCTTGGGGCAAAACGAGTTACCTTTGCGCCCTCCGGCAAATCTCTTTTAGGATAAAGATTTTCGTAATAATCTGTTGTCTTGCTTACATCGGGAAACAAAAGCTCTGCTAATGCATTGTGATCCATATTTTTTCAATTCCTTTTGTTATATTGAAATAGTTTATTTTACAGAGATATAATAACATATTTCGGTAAATTTTTCAAGAGCTGTTACAATAATAAAAAAGTCTCCCTGATGTACGTTTGAAAAATAAATATAAAAAGGGGTTGAAATTTTTGTAAAAATATAGCATAATAAAAGAGTATAATTTTAATTGAGGTACAAGGAGATAATAATGGAATTTAAAAAAGTTGATATTTACACCGAATCGGAAGCTGTTTATCCTTTGACAATACAGTTAAGCGAGCTTGGAATAAACGGTTTTGAAATACATGACAGTGCGGATTTTAAGGTTTTTCTGGAAAACAAGGAGATGAACTGGGACTATGTGGACGATGATTTAATGAATCTGAAGAATGTGAAAACACATATTACTTGTTATTTGCAGGATAATGTTCAGGGTGCGGAAATGTTTTCCGCCTTAAAGGGAGCGTTAGACGATATAAAAAAAGGAGATAAGGAAAATTTTTACGGAAGTCTTGACATAGAAACCGGAAGCATAAGAGAAGAGGATTGGGCAAATAATTGGAAGCAATACTACAAGCCCTTTAATGTGGGAAGAAAACTTATTATAAAGCCTACATGGGAAAAGGTTGAAGACAGCTGCGGCAGAAAAATACTTGAAATAGACCCTGCCTCGTCTTTCGGAACAGGACAGCATCACACTACAAGGCTTGTTATGGAAACATTGGAGGATGTTATTGAAGGCGGAGAAAGCGTGCTTGATTTAGGCTGCGGCAGCGGTATTTTATCTATTGCCGCACTGCTTCTGGGAGCGGATAAGGCGGTTATGACCGATGTATTTTTAAATGCTGTAAATACTGCCTCGGAAAATGTGGAACAGAACGGTTTTGATAAAACCCGCTATACCGCTTATTGCGGCAATATAATAGACGATAGTGTTTTAAGAGAGAAGATAGGCGGCGGTTATGATGTGATTACCGCTAATATTGTTGCGGATGTTATTATAAAAATGTGTCCTTATTTTAAAGGCTTTCTTAAAGAACGGGGCATCCTTATTGTTTCGGGAGTAATTACCGAAAGATTAAGCGAGGTGCTGGAGGCGTTAAAGGAAAACGGTATTATCGTTGAAAGCGTCAAAGAGGAAGAGGACTGGAACGTTGCTTTATGCAAAGTGTAAATAAGTAACCGAAAAAAACAAACTGCATAAAATACAGTGAGGTGATTTTATGCAGTTCTTATGGTTTTTTTTATCAGTATTTTTTGGAATTATAGGCGGTTATGCGGTTTGCAGAGCAATTTATTCTGCGGCGGTAAAAAAAGCGTCATACCTTTTGCTAAAGAAAAAAGAGAAAGAAAAGAGTTATGGAAGAAAATATTGAAAAACTTAACGGCAGCGTTGATGAAATAGTATTCAGCAATGCGGATACGGGTTATGTAGTGTTCGATTTAGACTGTGACGGGCAGATGATCACTGTTGTGGGAGAGCTGGGAAATATATCCGAGGGTGAAAGATTGGAGCTTACGGGAGAATATGTTCACAGCGCAAAGTATGGAAGGCAGTTTAAAGCTGTAAGCTGTATCCGTACTTTACCCACAACTCCCGCAGAAATACGCAGGTATTTAGGCTCGGGCATAATAAAAGGGGTAGGACCTGCCCTGGCCAAAAAAATTGTAGAGCGCTTCGGCTCGGAGTCTTTGGATATTATTGAAAACGATCCTTTAAGCTTATCGGAATTAAAAGGAGTTACAAGCGATAAAGCTCTTTTTATCAGCTCCGAATACTGTAAGCTGAGCGGAATGAAAAATGTTGCGGAATATTTGCAGAAATTTGATATAAGTCCTGCTGTAGCGGCGGAGGTATGGAAAAAATACGAAAGCTCGTCCATTGCTTTTATTAAGGACAATCCCTACATACTTTGCGATGAAGCAATAGGCGTGGATTTTAACCATGCAGACGCCATTGCTTTTTCCGAGGGTATGGAAAGTGACAGTACAAACCGCATTATTGCGGGACTTATGTGTTTTTTAAGAGAAAATGCCGACGCGGGACATGTGTGTCTGCCGGTTAACAAGCTTGCCCAGGTTGCACAGGAGATTTTGGAGCTTAGCGCCGAGAGCATACACAGAGGAATGGACGAGGCTTTAAACAGTAAGCAGTTAGAGCTTCTTACAATAGGTGAAAAAAGCTACGTATATTTAAGAGAATATTATCGTGCGGAGAAATATATTGCAGACAAGCTTGCTTTTATGCTGAATATGTCAGGAACTCAGCATAAAGACTGGTCGTCGGAAATCGAAGGAATTGAGTTTACGGAAAACATTCAGTATGAAGCAATGCAGAAAGCCGCAATTAACGGCTGTATAGAAAATAAGGTGTTCATAATGACAGGCGGACCGGGAACGGGAAAAACCACAACTCTAAACGGAATTATTCGGCTTTTAAAAAAGCAGAAAAAAAGCTTGTCCTTAGCCGCCCCAACAGGCAGAGCCGCCAAAAGAATGAGCGAGGTAACAGGGGAATCCGCCAAAACCATACACAGACTTTTAGAGGTAGATCCAACGGTTACGGACAGGCTTGCCTTTAAGAAAAACGAAAAAAGCCCTTTAAAGGCAGATGTGGTTATAGTTGACGAAATGTCTATGGTTGATGTGCTGCTGTTTGAGGCGCTGCTTAGAGCCTTAAAGTCCTCTGCCGCCCTTATTATGGTTGGGGACAGCAACCAGCTCCCCTCGGTAGGCGCAGGCAATGTGCTGAAGGATCTTATTGCAACGGGCGACATACCCACAGTCCAGCTTACAAAGATATTCAGACAAGCTGCGGAAAGCCTTATTGTTACCAATGCCCATAAAATAGTAAAGGGCAGCCTGCCCGAATTGGACAACAGAAAAAACGACTTTTTCTTTATGAGCTGTCCTAATGAAACAGATATTCCCAAGCTGGTAATTCAGCTTATTAAAACAAGACTTCCGAAAACCTATGGCTATTCGCCCTTAGAGGACATTCAAATTCTTACGCCTACCCGATTGGGCTGTACGGGAACAAAGGAACTTAACCGAGATTTACAGTTAGCTTTAAATCCGCCTTCAAGGGCTAAGGGAGAGGTAAAGATTTTCGATACGGTTTTTCGTGCAGGCGATAAGGTTATGCAGATAAAAAATGATTATGATATTGACTGGCAAAAGGGAGCGGAACACGGGCAGGGGGTTTTTAACGGCGATATCGGTTTTATTGAGGATATTGACAAGTACAGCGGAAACATTATAATAAATTTTGACGGAAAAAGAGCCGAATACACTGCCGAAATGATGAGAAGGATCGATTTGGCATATGCCGTTACGATTCATAAAAGTCAAGGCAGCGAGTATAATGCGGTTATTCTGCCGCTGACGTCAATCAGCAGAAATCTGATGTACAGAAATCTTTTGTACACAGGCGTTACAAGAGCGAAAAATATTCTTATTTTAATAGGAACAAGGGATCAGGTGGAGGTTATGGTAAACAACAACCGCAGAACCCTTAGGTATTCCTGTATAAAGCCCTTATTAAAAATTGCTTTAAAAAACATTAAAGGAAATAAAAATTAGATGGAGGATTTTAAAGCCGCCGCCAAAATTAACGGAATATCAAGAATGTATTTGCTTAAAAGATGGCTTTTGGATTTTGCATATCCTAACCGCTGTCCTTTTTGCGATAAAATAATCCCTTTTGACGAATATTACTGCGCCGGCTGCGGAAGCTTCTTTTCTGCTCCTCCCGAAAAAGAGGAGCTTAAGTTTTTGAACGGCTTAACGGCGTTTACAAGCTATGATACCGTCAGCAGAGCCTTTGTTGCGGAGTTAAAGAGCAACAATAACGGTTATGCTCTGTCTGCGGCGGCCTATATGATTTTCAAAAGACTCATAGAAGAAGATTTTATTGCGGATTTGGACTGTATAACCTGCGTTCCTATGAGAAGAAAGAATATCCAAAAGAGAGGGTATAATCAAACAAAGCTTTTGGCTAAGGAAATATCGGGACTTTTAGGACTGCCCTTTGTTCCCTTACTCAAAAAGACCAAGGATACTTTGGAGCAAAAGAGTCTAAGTGCCGAAGGGCGTAGGGTAAATGTTAAGGGTGCGTTTTCCGTCGCTTCAAAGCATTATGAACTGAATGGTAAAAATATACTGATTATTGATGATGTCTGTACTACCGGCAGTACCTTGTCGGAGAATGCAAGGACTTTAAAATCGGCGGGTGCGGGCAGAGTTTTTGCGGCGGTATTTGCAAAAACGAAATTATACTAATTCTCGTCTGAAAATAAACAAGCTTTGCGGTCTGATTTTCGCAAATCTTTGTCTACTTTTAGACGAGAATTAGTATTAGTGTGCTGTCCCGCTCAAAAATAAAATATCTGCTTGCCCTTTTTCCCATACGCTTCGTTGTCGTCCTCGACTTGCGCCGGCAAGCCTTCGTCCTCCGCCTTGCATATGGAAAAAATTGCTGCGCATCTTATTTCATTTTTGAGTGGGACACCACATTAGAGCATATCTGAAAAGCCGCTTTATTTTTCGATCTCCAATACACCCAAGCATTCGGGATAAACCTCTCCGGTATCGGGATTTTGCCTTGAATGCACATTATAGATATACCCTGTTTTTCCGTATCGTCCAAGTTTGCTTTCATCATAGTGGTCGCTGTCCATTGCAATCTGCACGGCTTTTAACGCTATCGTAACCGTTTGACCGCCCGGAACAAGCTCATGCTCCCACAAAAGTTCACATTCTACATTTAAAAAGCACTCCTTAACACGGGGAGCATTGACCTTTACGGCTTTTTCTGCGGTAAGTCCCGACGCCGTTATTTCGTCCTTGTCAAAGTCGTTGTTGTCAATGGTTTTTAAGCATTTGTCATATATGTCCTTTGACGGGAAGTTCATCACGCAGCACTTTGTTTCCTTTAAGGTTTGGTACAAGTGCTGCGATTTCGATACCGAACCCAACAGACAGATATATTCTCCGCCTGTTGCGGTAAATGTTGACCATGACTGCAAAGCGGCATTTTCAGTTCCGTTGGATTTGTAGCTTGTAACAAGGAAAACAGGAGAAGGAACGGCGGCTAAATAATAATGCCATGAAAACCACTCCATTTGTCCCGGCCATATTTCCGTAAAGCTTTCGGGCTTGTTTGAAAATTCTTTTTTCATAATAGTAATACTCCTTTATCCTTTAGATGTATTCATTGTTATGTTTTTCTGCTGTTCTTTCTGTTCATTTTTCCAGCGCTTGCACTGCTCTATTCTCGCTCCATGCGGATTATCTCCATGGTCGGGGTCGCAGGAGTACCCAGTTAAAAGCTCGCAGGGAATATCGGGACATTCGCCGCAGTGCGTAAATCCTTTGCTTTGGCAGCAAACCGCTACGGGACATTCACCGTGAAAAGGGTGTCCGTCGGTTTCGATACAGCCGCCGCAGCCGCAGCTTTCCTTGTATTCGCATCCTGTGCAGTGCAGACCGCAGCGTGAATCTACCTTTGATAATATTTTTTCCATGGAATATACCTCTTTTATGTTTTTTCCCAGTGTATCACAGCCAACAGGACAGCTGTATGTCATGTTCAATCCCAAAATCTATTTTTCATATTTGCTCAAAGTTTTTTTCGTTCTTTCAATATAATCTGTTTTGAAGTCCTCAGGCTTCAATATCTCCACTTTATCCCCAAAGCTCAAAAACCAGCTCATGGCGTTATCCTGTCCGCTAAAACCCCATTTTGTGTAAAGCCGTCCGTCCTCTCTCTCGGTAAAGCTGTAAGGTCCGTATTTCTCAACAAGCCTGTACTTTTCGCTCGCCTCATATACCGCTTCTATCATATATTCATCGGTAAAATGCTGTCCGAAATCAAGCTTTTCGGCGGGAATCTCCCTTTGTTCAAAAGACTTGTCGGTAATTTTCAAGTCCCACAGCCGACCGAGCTTGTACATTCTGAAATCGTTCCGCCCGGGGCAAAAGACGAAAACATACCAACCGGACCACTTAAATACTACCAGGGCAGGCTCTATCAGCTTATCATCCTCTCCCTTATTGTAATAATAATGAAAGGTCACGCACTTTTTTTCGTGAATGGCTTTTTTCAGCATATTGATTTTTTCGGAAAGGCTGTCCTTATAAAAGGACGACAGATCTACCAAAATATTTTCATCTAAGGGAATGACCTTTTCTTTTCCGTACAGCTTATCGGAGAGAGCGGAGGAGGCGGGAGCGGCGGATACGCTTTCAAGAGCCTTTAACCCCGCAAAAACAGCCTGAAGCTCGTCTTTTGTAAAAACGGTGGTGTCAAAATTAAAGCCTTCCATTATCTCAACGCCGCCGTCCGCACCCTGCGTGGCAACAATAGGTATGCCTGCGCCGCATATAGCTTCAATATCACGGGCAATGGTTCGGCAGGATACTTCAAATTTTTCCGCAAGGTAGGGCATCGTAACCTTGCCCTTTCTCTGCAATACCGTTATTATTCCGAGTATTCTGTCTATTTTCAAGGCTTTGTCCTTCTTTCGTAAACTATAAATTAAAGCGTGTTCGCATAAAGCTCAGCACGCATCTTTTCGGCAAATTTTGCCGCCTGCTTCGTTAAAAT
>CANEHP010000070.1 GCA_947427325.1 uncultured Clostridia bacterium
TCGACAAAATTTGCTCGAAAATCCGCGCACCATTCCTATGAGAACAAGTTCTTAGTGTAATCTTATTGTTAAACCGAGTAAAGCTCAGCCGCTCTATCTCTTTGACTAAATTATATTACTTAAAAGATAAAAAGTCAATTACAAAAATGTTACAGTTTGTTTACAAATTGGTGACAAGGGGGAGAACCGCAAAAGCTCCCTGAGGAACTAAGGCGTTAACTGCCTTTGTCCTTAGGGAGCTTTCGGTTATTCGGTATTCAGGTCAATTTTTCAGTCGTTAAGCTTATTTTCTCTTCCTGAAGACAACAGCGGAAACTGCTGCGGCAACTGCCGGAATAAGTGCGATTGCAATACCGGTGGGCTTGTTGTCGTTTTTATCATCGCCGGGCTTTTCCGTATCGCCGTTTACACCTGTAGTTGTTTCTGCGGAAGCTTTATCTTCAACTGCCTTAGCCGCTTCATCGGAAAGGCTTACAAGATAGTAGTCCGAGAAATGCTTTGCGTTAAAGGATGCAAAACCGTTTGCTATTGTGAGCTTGATAAACTCAACGACGTCTCCGTCAATATAAGCGGCATAGTTGGACTTACCGTCATAAGGCAGGGTTACCTTTACAACGTTTCCGTCAACGGGCTGAACAATGTTATTATCCTGATCCTTAAGAGTTACGCTGATAACATTATTTACGGAAACGCTGTCGTCTGCGTTTGCAATGCCTTCAATAGCGGCTGCAATAACGGAGGACTTTTCCTGCTCGCTTGCGCCCGCAAGCTTTAGCTCAACCTCTGCGGTTATCTTTAATACTGCGTCGTCAAAGCTTCCGACCTTAGCCTCAACGGTTATGTTAAGCTCGGGGATCTCGATCTTAACGTCGGAATCATCCTTAACCTCAGTATCTCCGCTTGCCGAGCCTTCGGTGATTGCAGGCTCTGCGGGAGTTGTGCTGTCAGGCTTGGTTTCATCGGGTTCGGTTGTGTCGGGAACTGAAACGTCGGGTTCTGATGAACCGGGAACTGAAACGTCGGGCTCGGTTTCGTCGGGAACTGTAGCGTCGGGTTCGGTTGTGCCGGGAACTGTAACGCCGGGTTCGGTTTCGTCGGGAACTGTAACGTCGGGTTCGGTTGAATCGGGAACTGTAACGTCAGGCTCGGTTACGTCGGGAACTGTAACATCGGGTTCAGTTACAGGAGGTTCGGTTACAGAAGGTTCGGTTACAGGGGGTTCGGTTACAACAGGAACAGTTACCTTTACGGTGCAGGAGGCTGTCTTTGTTTTGTCTGCGTTGGATGTAACGGTAATGGTAGCCGTACCTTCTCCCACAGCGGTCACTCTGCCGTTTACAACGGTTGCAACGTTATCATCGCTTGATTTCCAGGTAACGGTCTTATCCGAAGCGTCCTCGGGGTTAACTGTAGCTGTAAGATCAGCCGAATCGCCCTTTTCAAGGGAAATGTTATTCTTATCGAGAGTTACGCTTTCAACGGGTACTGTTACGGTAACCGTGCAGGTTGCGGATTTGCCGCCTGCCTTAGCGTTTATTACGGCTGTACCCTTGCCTTTTGCGGTTACCGTGCCGTTTACAACGGTTGCAATGGTTTCATCACCGGATTCCCAGGTAACGGTCTTATCGGTAGCATTGCTCGGGTTAACGGTAGCCGTAAGAACAGCCGATCCGCCTTTTTCAAGGGAAATGTTTTCCTTATCAAGAGTTACGCTTTCAACGGGTACTGTTACGGTAACCTCGCAGGTAGCCGATACGCTCCCCGCTGTAGCGGTTATTACAGCCTTACCGCCGCTGACTGCGGTCACCTTGCCGTTTTCAACGGTTGCAACGGCTTCGTTGCTGCTGCTCCATACTACCTTGTCGGTGGTGTCGGCAGGCAGAACGGTTGCCGTAAGAACATCGGTTTTGCCCATTTCAACAGAAAGGGTGGTCTTGTCGAGAGTAATACTTGTTGCGGGCTTTTCTTCATCAGTAACGGTTACCTTGAACTGTGCCGTGAGAGTGCCTGCCGTTGCGGTGATGGTTGTTTCTCCTGCCTTTACGCCAATAACCTTGCCGTTAACAACCTTTGCGACGGTTTCATCGGCGGAAGTATAGGTAACATTGCCGATGTCGTCGGCGTCTGTGGGAGTCGTCTTAATAACTATCTCCTTTTCGCTTCCGGTAAGTACGGTAACGTCGTCTATCTCGATCTTTGTAGCGGGATTTGTTACGGTAACCGTGCACTCTGCGGTCTTTCCGCCTGCCGTAGCGGTTATTTTTGCTGTGCCCGTGGCAACGGCGGTCACTTTGCCGTTTTGGTCAACGGTTGCAGCATCTTCATTAAGAGATTTCCAAACAACGGTCTTATCGTCGGCGTCGGAGGGTTCAACGGTAGCCGTAAGAACAGCCGTTGCGCCTTTTTTAAGTTCGAGTGTGTTCTTATCGAGGGTTATGCTTGCTACGGGTACTGTTACAGTAACCTCGCAGGTAGCTGAAACTTTACCTGCTGTTGCGGTTATTATAGCTGTACCGCCGCCAACTGCGGTTACCTTGCCGGTTTGGTCAACCTCTGCAATAGTATCGTCACTGCTGCTCCATACGACCTTGTCGGTGCTGTTTTCGGGAGCAACGGTGGCTGTAAGAGTTTCCGTTGCACCTTTTTCAAGAGCAATAGCGGTTTTATTAAGGGTTACGCCTGTCGCTGATATTACTACCGTAACCTTGCAGGTAGCTGTTGCAGTTCCTGCCGTAGCGGTTATGGTTGCTTTGCCGACAGCCTTTGCGGTTACCTTGCCGGTTTGGTCAACATCTGCAATAGCAGGGGCACTGCTGCTCCATACAACCTTGTCGGTGCTGTTTTCGGGAGCAACGGTGGCTGTAAGAGTTTCTTCTGCGTCTTTTTCAAGAGTAATAGCGGACTTACTAAGTTCTACGCCTGTTGCTGATACTGTTACCGTAACCTCGCAGGTAGCTGAAACTTTACCTGCTGTTGCGGTTATTGTAGCCTTACCGCCGCCGACTGCGGTTATTTTGCCGTTTTCAACGGTTGCGACAGCTTCGTTGCTGCTGCTCCATACAACCTTGTCGGAGGTGTAATCAGGCTCAACGGTTGCTACAAGAGTGTCCGATTCGCCCTTTTCGAGAGAAAGGGTTGTTTTGTCAAGAGTTATTTTTGTTGCGGGTACATCATATGCGTAGGTATAGTCAAGAAGAGTTATTTTATAGTCTTTTGCATCACCGTGAAAACTGAGGTTTACACCGGTTAATTCAAGGTTTTCGTCCGGGTACGTTTCTTGTTTTTGGAGTTTGTTATTTTCATATTTTTGAAGAAGTTCTTGTGTGTCTACTTCTACGATGTAGGTGTTAGGTTCGTCGGCAACAGGAACAGCCTGCCACATGCCAATTCCTTCCCATACGCTAACAGACTTATCGTCCCAAAAGTTATTATGAGGATACAGCACGAAAATCCCTTTGTTGGATTCCGGTACAGTGCCTTCAACGGAGAACTTAATGCGGATCTTATCGCTCGTGAAATAATATGGATGGTTTTGCGGTCCAACCTGTACCTCGGTAATAAAGTCATTATAATTCTTGTTGCCTTGATTGTCTGTCTTATAACGAATGTAGCCATCGCTTGTTTCACTTAAAAGACTTGTCTCTACTCCGTCTTTAATGAAAGAATAGTCAATAAGATTAGTCTGAGGAAATGCTCCCTTCCATGTATCAAAACACAAGTTGATACCTTCTGCATCTACACCATGTTGCGTCTTAAAAGCATCAAGAATGGTCTTTGTGTTAATTTTTGCGGTATAGGTTTTAGTTGCTTCATCATAAATAAGGTCGCCTAATTTAATGTGATTGTCTCCGGTCTTCCAGCCACCATTACCACTGTAAACCAAAAAATTGAAAATATTGTTATTTCTATTATCATCCGTAACATCAAAAGCACCATTACCATTACCCTCACCGGAGAACTTTATACAAAGCTCATCACTTTCGGAAACCTCCGGATAATCTTTCAAATTTATTGATTTAACTGAATTGTCATAGTACTTTTCGTTTTTATCGTTTGTTTTCCAATGAGCAAAGCTGCTGCTTATAAAATTTGATTTAAAAGCGCTTCTCTCATGTTCGGTAAAATAACAGTCAATAAGCTCAACTTCGGGAAGAATGCTTACCGAAGGGTCTGCGGAATCTTTTGGGTTGCAGAAATGCAGAGATAACTTTTGCGGTTCTTCATGTTGACTTTCCCGATATTGTTTAAAAAGCTCACGTATGTTAATATTTGCGGTATATGTTTGAGTAGTTGAATCATAATCGGAATTACTTTTAGTAATTCCCTGAATATGCTCGTGCCAAAAATATTTGCTTAGCAACTTAATTTTTAAAAGCTCTGTATCACCATCAACATCGCCCTTAACAGAAAACTTAATATAAAGATTATCACTTAAAAAAATTTCCGGATACTCATTTGCATCCATCCATTTAATTTCGCCTTTATAAGTATTATCTGGGTTATTTAGAGCCGCAGAGGTGTTTACCTTCTTATTCTCCTCTATTTCGATATGTGTTACAATAGAGCTTACCTTCTCCTCTGCAAAGGAAGTAATACTGCCAATGAAACATGCATTTACAAAAACCGTCGCAGCGAGTATGCCGGACAGAATTTTTTTGCCACAGTTCATAAAAAATCCTCCTTAAAAAAACAAACTCAAAACTCAACAAAAATTTCCAGCGAGGTTTGGCTAATATGACATATTTTTTTGTCATCGGGAAATTCTTTTATTGGTTTTATACAAGCATTTTAGCACAAAGCGATTACATTGTCAAGAGAGCTTTTGAAAAAATTTCCTTAAATTTTAAGTCGGCAAGATTTTAAGTCGGCAAGAAAGAATAAAGGGAGGGGATCATTTTTTGTTTTGACCGCTTATATCTATTGACAAACGAATAAAAATATTATAAAATGTAATTAAAATAAACAATCAGAGCGTATTTACACATATACCGATATGCAGGGTTCAGAAAGAATTTTTCGCATATACAGCCCCGGGGCAGGTTTTCGGCAATCTCACCGCCGCCGTTTTGCCGCCGCCAAAGAAATTTTAATGAAATAAGCCGAATCTAACCCGAAAGTGTATCGGTTTTTGTGTAAGTATGCTCTGTTTCGGTAAGGAAGGCGTATTATGAATAAAAGCATTAAATCGATGGTCGGGATAAGAGTGGCGGCTGCCATTGCTTCCGTAGTTTTGTTCAGCGTGTTGACCACAATGAATATCTTTCGCATTCAGGGCAACGAAAACAGCTCCGAGCAGGTTAATTCTCTTTTAAATACAATACAGACGGCGGAAACCGCACACTACAAATGGTCCGCCAATTTAAGCCACGCATTGTATGCAGGCACAGAATTTACCGGAAGCGTCGATCCCACCGCCTGTATATTGGGCAAGTGGATTTACGGAGAAGCGGGAACGGAGGACGAAGCTATTTTGAAGGTGCGCAGTCAGCTGGAAGCTCTCCATAAAACCCTGCACCAATCAGCCACAAGCGCCTTGACGCTTATGGAGGAAAATCCCGAAGAGGCGCAGCGTTTTTATCAGGACACCATACTCTCCACTCTGAGCAGTATTGTGGGCTTGCTGGATCAGATCGTTGAACGGGGCGAAGCGCTTAGCGCTGAAAGCAGCACAGAAATGAAAAACACCATATTTTTTATGCATATCAGCTCAGGCGTATGCCTTACGGTTTCGTTGGTGTGCCTTTTCAATCTGGTTGCCTGCGTACTGAACAAGGTAGTTAAGCCTATATTGGCAATTACCAAGAGCAGCAAGCCGTTGCAGGAAGGAAATCTGAACCTTAGCATATTGTATAAGTCCGGGGACGAGGTGGGAGAGCTTGCCAATACCTTAAGAAACTCCTTGACAACTATTAACAATTATGTTGAAGATATAAACAATATTATGAAAGAGCTTTCCAAAGGTAATTTTGATGTGGATACCTCATCGGATTACATAGGAGATTTCAGATCAATTCAGGAGTCTATAGAAAGCTTTACATCTGTTTTATCGGAATCTCTGGGCGAGATCTCACAGGTAGAAAAGCGTATTTCCGAAAATGCCGAGCAGATAGCCGACAGCTCCCATTCCTTAGCCCAGGGGGCAACGGAGCAGACAAGCTCCATTGAAGAGCTTTACGCTTCCCTTGAGGATCTTTCCAAAAGTGCAAAGAGGAATGTTGAAGTATCGGCAAAAGCCAAGTCCCGTGCTCAGCAGACCGGCAGACAGATTGAAACGGGAAGCAGGCAGATGGAAGAAATGGTTGTGGCAATGTCCGATATAAGCACCAGCTCTCAGAAAATAGGACAGATCATTTCAACTATAGAAAATATAGCTTCCCAAACAAATATTTTGGCGCTGAATGCGGCGGTGGAATCCGCAAGAGCGGGAGAAGCGGGAAAAGGCTTTGCAGTGGTTGCGGACGAGGTGCGCAGCTTAGCCGCTCAATCGGATAAATCCGCAAAGGCGACAAAGGAATTGATAGAAAACTGTGTTGAAGCAGCCGAAAGAGGTACAAGAATTGTAAAAGAGGTTTCCTCATCTTTGCAAAAGATAATGGAGCTTGTTATGAGTTCGAACGAGGATATCGAGGTTATAGCCAAGGCGGTTGATTTGGAGGCGGAATCCATTATTCAGGTAACCCAGGGAATCGAGCAGATTTCTACCGTCACTCAATCCAATTCCGCCAGCAGCGAGGAAAATGCCGCTATCAGCAGCGAGCTGTTTTCTCAGACCCGCAGGCTTCAGGAGCAGACAAGCAGATTCAGCTTAAAAGGTTGACGGCGATGATTTTTTGCATATAAATTTCAGGCATTTTGAGATGATCTCAAAATGCCTGTTTCTTCATCTTCATATTTGCGGAAATGATCAAAATATTTGCGATATTTGCGGAAATAATCAAAAACGGCTATGCGCCCTTCAAGAATATGCTCCGAATACGCATTACCCCGCAAAGCTGTCCACCAAATCCAAAACCTTTCTAACCGCCTCACGGTTTTCTTCGGAATTAACATTATCTGTATTTCCGCAATAAACCAAAGGAAAATCTCCCGCAGCGCCCATAATTTTTAAAAGAATTGCCGCCGATTTCTCAGCCATATAATATTCTCCGTCTCCGCCGCCGATAAGCAGAATGCCGCCCCTTTTAGCTTTCGGCGCAGGCTCGCTGCCCAAAAATCTCCGTGCGCAGTAAAACGCCTGAAAACGGCTTCCCACTGCAAGCAAAGGCGGAGTAAGCTCTGAAAAATATACGGGCGACGCTATCAGAATATTGTCGCAGCCCGCAGCATAGCCGTAAACCTCTTCCATACCGTCCTTTTTGCAGCATTTTCCATGCTTTTGACAGTATCTGCAATCGGTACAGGGCGAAATGCCGCCGTCATAAGCGCTTACAATTATGTATTCGCCACGCAAGCGCTCCGTGAAAAGCTTTAACAGGCTTGCGGTGTTCCCTTCTTTGTGGGGAGAGCCGTTTAGGATAAGTGTTTTCATGGGTGCTCCTAATAGATTAAGCCTTTGCGGACAGGTTCTTGTTCTCCAATCAAATCAAAAAGATCACTTAAAAAGATTACTTCAAAAACTTTAAGCTGCGAATAATTGCAGGCTCCTTTGCCTTTCCCGAGCAAATCTGGAAAAAGCATATAATCTTTATTACCGTAAACACAAGAGACATCACAGCGGCAGCAAAAACAGGGATAAAGAGCAGCCAAGCAGTTACAACTGCGGCAATCCACATAAGAATTTCCACAACCGTGAATTTCAGAGCCTGGCGCACATGGAACGCCGCATATTTGGAATTGTTTGCCGCAAGCAGCGCAATGATAATTCCGATTGCCCCCATAAGGTAAACGAGCATGGAAAACACCTTGTTATCGGAAATATCCCGGGGATCAAATTCCGAAGTATGATCATAGGGATCATAAGCGGGCGCAGGAACTGCATATACCGGGGCCTGCTGCTGATTTTGCTGATTTGGCGCTGAAAACTGAGCTCCGCACTTACTGCAGAACATTGCGTTGTCGTCTAATTGCATTCCGCATTTAGGACACACTTTCATATTAATTTCCTCCTAAACATAAATTGTTTGCGTAAGCAATAATTTAAATATGTAAGCATTTATACCGACGACCTGATTTCACAAGGCTTTGTATCAATGCGCTTTTTGTTTAAATTACCGATTACTTTTTTATTTTACCATATTTTTTGGGAATTGTAAAGTATTAGTTAGTAATGTGCCGGCAGCGGTTTCTTTTAAGTCTCAATTTTCTGTTCGCTGTTTGAAGTCCGCTAAACGTTACGCATAATTTATTCACTGTATTTTTTCCTTGGCTTTGCCGAAAATCGGCTTCGGTTTGCCGAAAACCACAGCTTCCGGTGGGTTTCAGTGCATTTTATGGGTAGCATTACCGATCTCAAATTATTTAAAAAACGATAAGCCTTGTTATATTTCCCTTAAAAAATAATATTGCATTATTTACAAATTCACCAAAATATGATATATTATATAAAAACCTGCTGTCAGCCCTTATCATACGTCAGATACTTTATGGAAGCACTGATAACAAGTTCTGAAATAGTGAGAGCCTATGCTTCGGATTTTTATAAATTTATGGTTATGCTCATTGTTGAAAAAGTACCGAAAGGAAGTAAAAAATGGATAACGAGCTTGTACTTGTAATTGACTTTGGCGGTCAGTATAATCAGCTTATCGCCAGAAGAGTAAGAGAACACAATATTTACTGCGAGGTAATCTCCTACAAAACTCCCGTTCCCGAAATAAAGGCGAAAAATCCCAAGGGGATAATATTCACAGGAGGACCTAACAGCGTTTACTTAGACAGCTCCCCAAGAATGCCCAAGGAGATTTTTGAGATAGGCGTGCCTATATTGGGCATTTGCTACGGCGCACAGTTTTTAGTGTACGGATTAGACGGAGTTATCGGAAAGGCAAACGAAAATACCGCCGCCGAATTTGGCAGAACAGACTGCAATTTTAACACCGACTGCTCTATATTTGACGGACTTAAGCAGCAGTCCGTTGTATGGATGAGTCATAACGACTACATAGAAAAACTTCCCGAGGGCTTTACCGCCGCAGCTCACAGCGACAAATGTCCTTATGCTGCCATTGAAAACAAAGAAAGGAAATTTTACGGCGTACAGTTCCATCCTGAGGTAAACCACACTGAGCAGGGAAAGGTAATGCTTGGCAATTTCCTGTACAGGGTTTGCGGCTGCAGAGGCGACTGGACAATGGAGAACTATGCAAAAACCGCAATCGCTCAAATTCGTGAAAAGGTGGGCGGCGGAAAGGTGCTTTTGGCGCTGTCCGGCGGTGTTGACAGCTCGGTTGCCTGTGCGCTTTTGTCAAAGGCAGTCGGGAATCAGCTCACCTGCGTTTTTGTTGATCACGGCTTTATGAGAAAAAATGAGGGCGATGAGGTTGAAGCGGCGTTTAGTAATTGGAATGTGAATTTCATAAGGGTTGACGCCTCTGACCGCTTTATAGGAAAATTAGAGGGAGTTTCCGACCCCGAAACAAAGCGCAAGACCATAGGCGAGGAGTTTATCCGAGTTTTTGAGGAGGAAGCCAAAAAGATAGGCAAGGTGGACTATCTTGTTCAGGGTACGATTTATCCCGATGTTATAGAAAGCGGTTTAGGCGATGCGGCAGTGATAAAATCTCACCATAATGTTGGCGGACTGCCCGACTGCGTTGATTTTAAGGAAATTATAGAACCCCTGCGCCTATTGTTTAAGGACGAGGTAAGAAAACTCGGTACAGAGCTTGGCCTTGCCGACTATCTTGTTTGGCGTCAGCCCTTCCCCGGTCCGGGGCTTGCCATAAGAATAATCAGCGAAATTACAAGAGAGAAGCTACATATACTTCAGGACGCTGACTTTATTTTCAGGGAGGAAATAGCAAAGGCGGGACTCGACCGCAGTATTAATCAATATTTTGCAGTGCTTACAAATATGCGCTCGGTGGGCGTTATGGGGGACGGAAGAACCTATGACTATACCCTGGCATTGCGTGGAGTTACCACTACTGACTTTATGACTGCCGATTTTGCCAGAATTCCTTATGAGGTGCTGGAAAAGGCGAGCGTTAGGATTGTTAATGAGGTTGGGAGTGTTAATAGGGTGGTTTATGATGTTACTTCTAAGCCGCCGGCTACTATTGAGTGGGAATAAACTGAGAGGTCGTAAAATCCCGGTATTTATGCGGGGTTGCGGCATTTCAAGAGGTCTTTTGATAACAGTTATATTATTCTTGCAATCCACTGTTTGTGGGTAAAAGAATAAAGAAAAAGATATAGCATTCCATATTAAAACGCCCTTAGCTGTGGGTAACACGGCTAAGGGCGTTTTGTCGTCTTTATTTGTCAGATTGGAGGCGGTCTTTGAATGCGTCAACAAGAGCGTCACTAAGTTCCCGTGACGGAACTTCTGCCCAAATTTGCGTGGTATCAAACTTCGGATAGTGATAACGCCAGTTATCGTAATCTTCCCTGCTGATTTTTTCGGCGTTTAGCTTGTCCGCCTGTTCTTTCCAAGCAGAGAGCATTTTTGAGGAGAGTTCGGCGGCGTCCTTGCCTTTGTCCTTAGTGCCAAAACCTCACTGCTCATCGGCAGA
>CANEHP010000071.1 GCA_947427325.1 uncultured Clostridia bacterium
ATTGCGAAAATCAGACCGCAAAGATTGTCTACTTTCAGTCAAGAATTAGTATAAACTTTGCTTTACAAAATTTTCTTCTTATGGTATACTTATACCAATTCTTAATCATCTTACATACACTTTGCAAAAATCCTGCATTTATTGCTTCGTCAGTCTGCCCTGCTGTATCGCATACAGCTGCGGCAGCCTTCCTTGCACTAAACGCAGCCTTTTTGCAAATTTGCCTGCAATCTGCAATCCGATTAAAAAAAGTATTATTTCATCAAAACACAAGGAGCGAATATGCTGCAATTATATATACCGAAATATGAAGATTTATTTTTTCGTCAAAAGCTGATGGGTGATCCCAAAACAATGTCCTATAACAAAAAATGGGGCGGAGCAATCGATTTTCCAAAGGAAGCCTGGCGGGACTGGTTCGATTGGTGGTTGGTAAATCACGAGAACAAGCGGTTTTACAGATACTTGCAGGAAACCGAAACTAATGGGTTTGTGGGTGAGATCGCTTATCATTATGATGAGGAACGGGCGGTTTACATAGCGGATGTTATCGTTCTTGCAGAATATCGCAGAAAGGGCTATGGAAAAGAGGGCTTAAGGCTTTTGTGCGATGCTGCAAAGGAAAACGGCGTTAAAATTCTGTATGACGATATAGCCGCAGACAATCCTGCAATAGCTTTATTTTTAAAGCTCGGGTTTTCGGAGGAATACCGCACGGAGGATTATATTATGTTAAAAAAGAGCTTATCCGATTAGAACAAGAAGGTTTTTACTATGAGAATGAGAAAGAAAAAGCATTTAAAAGAGCGTTGGCAGCAATGCGAAAATGTGTTTTTGGGCTGGCTGCCCGATTATATATCAGATCATAGAGATCAAGATGAATTGGCGGAAAATTTTGACTGTGCAAAGATATTCGGAAATAATAATCCAATCCGCTTGGAAATAGGCTGTGGAAAGGGAAAGTTTATTCAGCAGCTTGCAGAAGAAAATCCGAATACAAATTTTATTGCATTAGACCAAACTGCCAACGTGCTTGTTACAGCTATGGAAAGAACGGAAAAAAGCGGCATAAAAAATCTTAAATATTATGCCGGAAAAGCGGAATATTTGGAGAAAATTCTGCCTCAAAAATCGGTTGAGCTGATTTATCTCAACTTCAGCTGCCCATATCCAAAGGAGCGATACGCTAAACACCGTTTAACTCACCCCTTATTTTTGAACATTTATCAAAATTTGCTTACAGACAGCGGATATATCAAGCAAAAAACCGATAACAAGCGCCTTTTTGAGTTTTCCATAGAAAGCTTTTCACAAATGGGCTGGATTATGCAAAATGTTTCTCTCGATTTACATAACAGCAATATTGAGGGGAATATTATTACAGAGTATGAACAAAAATTCACCGAAATGGGAGTGCCGATTTTTTATTTGGAAGCTTTTAGGAAAATCTAATGCTATTTTCAGCTAAAATGCGGATAAAAAGGTATTTACATTTTTGGTAAAATGTGCTAAAATACAAGGTAACAATAAAGGCGGAAGCAGATAGGTTTCGCTTGAAAACAACTATAAAGGAGAAAAACTATGAAAGCATTAACAGCATTGTTGGCATTGGCGGGCACAGCGGGAATCGGCTATTTGGTTTATAAAAAAATGAACGATAAAAAAGAAGATATTGAAGCTTATACTGAATATACGGAAAGAGAAGAGCCGCACAAGACGGGCGGCAAGGTTCACAGAGCTTCTATGTATGCGGTAGGCACTATTAAGACCACTGCCGATAAAATTTCCGAGGGAATTAAGCAGGTTAAGTCTGAGGATATGGTGGAAAAGGGAGAAAAAACCGTTGAGCAGATTAAGGAAAGCTCCGCAGCTATCAAGGAGCGGGTAAAGGAAAGCGCAGATAATGTTAAGGAAGGCTTAAGGAGCAGCAAGGGAAATATTAAAGATAATATAAAGGATACCACGGGAAATATTAAAGATGAGTTAAAGGATACCACCGACAATATTAAGGATGAAATAAAGGACGCTGCGGGTAATATTAAGGGCGAAATTAACGAGATAAAAAATCTTGTCGCATCTATCAACGGTAAATCAGATGAAACCGAAAATGAATATGACGACATTGACGAGGATTTATCTGTTTCCGACAGTATTCCCGAAGCGGAGAGCGTAAACCTTGACGAGGACGCTAATTTGTTTGAAGAAATTGAGATTGTGGATCAGCTTTAAGCTTTTTTACTAAATTTGTTTCGCCGCACCTTCGGCAAAAGCCGAAGAACTTGAATTGCGGATAAAGTACGCAATTCAAGTGATTATCGAAATAAATACAGCTGCGCACCTCCGTTTAAAAATCGGCAGAGGTGCGCAGTTATATTTGATAATATTGCTATTTTATATGCAGTTTAGTCATCAAGCATATTAAATTTATAATTTAACAAATCGCCCAAATCTCCATAACCCGTAAAAGGATTTATATACTCAAAAATGTCTTTCATAAATTCGTTTAATTTTTCGTTTCCGTTAACGCTGCCATCATTTCCCATAACTGCAAGGCTGCTGTCGGGAAGCTGAGGTTCGTCCTTGTATTCCAGGACGGAAGGCTCAGCTTTAATTGTTAAGGTGAAAATATTCGGAACGGTTATAACTGCATTTTTTGTACTTTCTTCAGCTTTAAGCTCAAGGCTTGCATTAAAGGCAGGGCTGTTTTTTATTGAAAGCTCGGCTTTTCCTTGGAAAAGAGTATTGCTGACGGCAAAATCCTTATATGATAAGGCTGCTTCATAATTCATCACCTTAATTTCCGCAGTTCCGTTATGAATATCATTTTTTTCGGTATCTTCATTTAGTATGCTGAATAAATATTTGTCATTTTTGCTTGAAGAAATAAATTTAACACTGCCGTTTTCGGTGGGAATATTATAAAACTCAACGCCATATGTCATATCCTTATCCTCAATATCAATACTTCTTCCGATTATCTCTTTGTTCTTAAGATAAACTGTCATATCCAAGGTCCAAGGAAATTCCTCTCCGTTTTCGGCTTTATCCAATGCATCAAAGTTAATATAACCGTCAATGGCGTCCTTTAGCTCTTCCTTATTCTTACAGCCAAAGGTATCGCAAAGAAGCTTAACCGCATCTTCACTTTCAAGCAGATTATTGTAAAACGCCTTAAAGATCTTTGCAATCTGCTGTGAGTTAAGATGAATTTCTGCCTTGTCGGCAGTGTAGGTTTTAATGCCCGCCTCAAGCGCTTGATTTTCTTCCACAGTCACATTGCCGATAAGCTCAAAATATGTATCGGAGGTTTTTTCTGTTACCTCTCCGAAAACTCTAATAAACTCGGAGGCGTCCGCAACGGTATTTACGGTTTCGTTTGCATCTGCTTTTAAGTATATATCGGATATTTTCGGAAAGCCAAGCAGCGCATATTTTTTTACATTGTTAAACCAATATTCGCCGCTTAAATCAATATCTCCCATTTTAAAGGAAGATGTGCAGAAAATATTTCCGTCTTTGACGGCTGCCTCGGATATAAAATCAATATCGGATATATCGGGAATGCTGCCAATCAAGTTGGATAAGGAACTTTTAAAGTTAACAGAAAGCTTTTGCGGGTTAGGATTTTTCTCCTGTTCTTCCACAGACGAAAGCGCGGCGCTGAAAAGATTTTCAAAATATTTCTTTTCCGATTTTTTGTAATCCGTTTTGTTAAAAAAAAGAACAAAAAGAACTACAGCCGCAATTATTACCGCTAAAACGGGAATAATGACAGCTAAAGGATTAAATCTCTTTTTTACGGCAGTTAATTCTGCGGCATAAACAGGCGATTGATATTCTTCAAAAAAGGGATCGGATGTAGGCGTATTTTGAATATCGGAATTTATTTGCGCAGCCTGCTGAAAAGGAGCTTGATCGAGGCTTTCGCTTTTAGTATTTTGAAAATTATTGTCAGACGTATTACTTAAAGCGGATTGATTTTCGTTAATTTGATTTTGATCCATTTGGTTTCCTTTCCGGCTATATCTTAGTCATAAATCATAGATTTTAAATAACGTTTTTTGCCTTTATTTTTTTTAATTATATCACTCAAAAAACAAATAATCAAGTCCTTGCATTATATTTCCTTTTATGATAATATAATATACAGAATACAGGCAGCACCGCACTAAAGCCCCTGTGGCTTTGTAGGATATGGCGCTGCCGAAAAATGAAAGCGAGGACATTTTTATGAAGGTAATAGCAATAAACGGAAGTCCGAGAAAAAACGGGAATACATATACCGCTATAAAGCGTGTTTGCGATGTTTTGGAAAAAGAGGGAATTGAAACGGAAATAATTCAGGTGGGAGACAAAGCTTTTGGCGGCTGCCGTGCTTGCGGAGCTTGTGCAAAATTAGGAAAATGCGCTTTTGGCGATAAGGACGGACTTAATGAAACAGGGGAAAAAATGTCAAACGCAGACGGCATAATAATAGGCTCTCCCGTATATTACGCAGATATAAACGGCGGCTTAAAATGCTTTTTGGACAGGGTTTTCTACTGCTACGGCAAAAACTTCCGCTTTAAGCCCGGTGCATCGGTGGTAGCTCTCAGAAGAGGAGGAGCTATACACGCTTATCACAGTATCAATAACTATTTCGGCATTACCGAGATGATACAGGTGCCTTCAATATACTGGAACGACGTTCATGGAAGAGCGGCAGGGGAATGCGTGCAGGATGAAGAGGCAATGCAGATGATGGAAGCCTTGGGACAGAATATGGCTTATTTGCTTAAAATGAAAGCGGAAAGCAAGGTTGAGCCTCCGCAGAAGCTTAATAAGGTTATGTTTAATTATATAAGATAATGTATGATAAAGTATCAACAGATTGTAAATGTAAAAAACGTCGGGCTTTTAACACAAGCTTGACGTTTTTTATTCTCTTTTTAACCCTTCAAGCATATAATCAAAGGACAAACCGAAAAGTTAATCCTTATTGCTCTGATAAAGGAGAAGCAAATGCTTAACTGGCTAAATGACAACATAATCTGGGGCGCTCCCATGCTTATCATATATCTTTTGGCGGGAGCTGTTTTTTCCGTAAAGCTGAAATTCGGGCAGATAACAAGGCTTGGGGAGGTTTTTAAAAGAACGCTTTTCAGCAAGGAAAAGGGAAAGACCGACAATAAAAACCTTTCGCCGCTTCAAACTCTCACCTCTGCATTAGCCACTACCTTAGGCACGGGAAATATAGTGGCGGTAGGCTCTGCGGTGGCAATAGGCGGTGCGGGGGCTGTTTTTTGGATGCTTGTGTCCGCCTTTTTGGGAATGGCTACCTGTTACGGCGAAAATGTTTTGGGTATGAAATACAGACAGCGAAGAGAGGACGGAAGCTGGTTCGGCGGAGCGTTTCACTATATATCCGCCGCCTTCGGCTCTGTTAAAGCGGGGAAGCTGTATGCATTTTTCTGTCTTGCGGCAAGCATAGGCATAGGAAATATGACGCAAATAAACGCAATGTCCGGATCACTTAACAGCGCATTCGGAATACCGACCTTTGTAAGCGGTTTAGTGGCGGCCGTGCTGCTTTTATGGCTGATTTTCGGCGGAGTAAAGCTGTTCGGCAGAGTGACGGAAAAGGTGATTCCCATAATTTCCCTAATATATGTACTAGGCTGTTTTGGGGTAATTTTTATAAACATTTCAAATCTTCCGCAAGCGTTTTTAAGAATTTTCAAGGAAGCCTTTGATTTCAGAGCGGTAAGCGGCGGCTTTTTCGGTTCGGCAATGATGGCGGGAATGAGCTGGGGAGTAAGGAGGGGTATTTTTTCCAACGAAGCGGGACTTGGCAGCAGTGTAATGTTAAACTCGGCAACATCCTCCGAGGATGAGGAAAAGCAGGGGCTGTGGGCAATGCTTCAGGTGTTTTTCGATACTATAGTTATGTGTACCTTGACGGCGGTTACTCTGCTTGTAACGGGAGCGGACAAAATAGCCGAGGACGGAATTTCAAATGCGGTTTATGCCTTTCAGTGCGTTTTCGGTGACTTTTCCTCGGGATTTGTTGCAATAGCCATAACTGTTTTTGCCGTTACCACGGCGGCCGGCTGGTCGGTTTACGGCTCAAATTCCTTGGAGTATTTGACAGGAGGAAAGGGAAAATCCGTATTTTTGGTTATTTTTGCTGCTGCAACCGTTGTGGGGGCGACTATGAAAATAGAGCTTGTGTGGCAGCTTTCGGATTTGCTGAACGGACTTATGGCAATACCAAATCTTCCCGCTATGCTTATTCTGTCAAGAGAAGTAAGGGATTTTCACCGTGTTAATTCCGCAAAGTCTTTTATAAGAAAAAAGCATATTTTTGGTCAGTTTTAATCTTGTGCAGGCTTTATACTAATTCTTGACTGAAAGTAGACAATCTTTGCGGTCTGATTTTCGCAATACTGCGTTGTCGTCCTTGCAAGGCGTCAGCCTTGCGGCGTCCTCCGCCTTGTCTTGCAAAAATCATCCTCGCAAATCTTTTGTCTACTTTCAATCAAGAATTAGTATTACACTAATTCCAATTTAAAAAGGTGCTAACCTTTTTAAATTATTCGGCTGGGGCCGAATAGCCGCTGAAGTCGGCGTGGAATGTACGTTCAATACTATTTCTCGACTAAAAAATATCCCTTGTCAAAAAACAAGGGATATTTTTTAATTAAACCAAGTTAATACGAACATTAGGCGGAATATCCAGATATTTGTGAGGATTTACCGATGAGCCGTTTATTATTACACCTAAGTGAACGTGAGGTCCCGTTGACTGACCCGTTGAACCAACAGCTGCGATACATTCGCCTTGAGCCACACGCTGACCTTCCTTTACGAACATACTGCTGTTATGTCCGTAAACAGATGTAATTCCAAGCTCCTCGTGATAAATATATATATGGTAACCCAATCCAACGTTGGAGTATGCAACCTTTGTAACAACGCCTGCTGCGCCTGCATAAACATAAGAGCCGTAAGGGGCAGCAAGATCTATTCCTTTATGTCCGTAGTAGCCGCCTTCCCATTGAGACCACTGACTTATTTCGCCTACATTGTTGTCTAAGGGCCAAGCAAGCTTTCCGTAAGCGGTGGGAGTATCTTTAATTGTTCCTGCGGGAGTTTTTTTACAGCCTAAGGCGATAATTTCCGTTACAGGCTTTTTAAGTGAAACTACCTTGGTTATATCCCTGCCCGTTTCAACTCCGTTTACATATGTAACATTTGCGGTTAGCTCGTTTATACCGTATTCGCCCTCCTGCTTAATTCTGGATTGACCTTCGAAAATTGTATCGTCGTCATAGGTTTCCGTATCGTAGGGGATATCCTCTTTAGTATAAACCTCTGTTCTGGTAGTGCTTATGGATAAGAAAGGAACTTCCTCGCTTATTTTTATTTTGTCGCCTATATGGAGATCGCTTTCGGAAAATCCGGGGTTAAGCTTATCCAGCTCCTCTGTTTTTATGCCCAATTTTTGAGAAATAAGAAACGGACTGTCGTTTAATTCAACCGTGTAGTAGGATGATTGCTGCTTTGTTCCCGTAAGAAGAGAGATCAGCCAATTTTCATCAATAAAGCTGTCCGCAAGGTAAAGACCCGCTTCGTCATATCTGATCATATCAACGAAGTTAATTTTTTCGCTTTCGTTACCCGTTTCATACCGGCCAAGCAGATCGTCTAAGGTTTCTTTAACATTTGTAAAATCCATCAATGCACCGTAAAATACATTATTGATGTAGAAGCCATAGCCGTAATCCAAATTTACTCCCGATTTACCCAAAATTAAATCGGCGATCTGATATTTTGTCAAAGTTTCGATATTTCCTATTTGCTCAACCGAATAGGAGGCTTCGGCAGGAATGTCTATATCACCGCCAAAAACGCTTATTCTGTCATTTAAAACTTCTTTGGCGTCAAGAAAAACCTGCTCGTTGTCTATATAACCCAAAAAGTTTCCGTTTACGGTGAGCTTTACCGCATAGTTAATTGAAGAGGCGTATGTAATAATGCTGAAAAGGAAGAAAATGCTTATAATCGGAACGGCAAAGCTTGCCAACAGCACTGCCGCTCCGTTTTTTCCGAAAATGATATTGCCTATTAAGGCTAATCTTGATTTTAAGCTGATTTTACCGCCGTTTTCCTTTTGTTCCTTTTTAGACCTTTTAATTTCCTTGAATATGTACTTAACAGTCTCAATCAAAGGTCGGAAAATAAAGGCTAATCCTTTTTTTATACCCTTTCGGGCTTTTTTTCTGAGCTTATCGGTGGCATTCCACAATGTTTTTCCAACAGCTGCTATACCAATTCCGATAAAACGGAAAAAAATGTACAGGGTGTTTGTTATATATCCGCCAAAAAAGGCGATTGCGGTAATTATTTTGTTTCCTGCACCGCTTTTTGTTTTAGTATGACTTATATTTTTCATCGCATTAAATTCCTATAATTATTACAAAATGGTTACAAATTTTTTTCAATTATAACATATTGGGAAAATTTTTTCAAGCAGAAGAAAAACAAATTTTATGCTAAATGAATTTCATATAAATCTGAAAAAATTCATAAAAACTTCGCAAAAACGCAGCTTTTATATACAACTGCCACAAAGTTTTGCTAAATTTAAACGGTTCGGGATATTTTTGTTGACTTAAATAACAATAATATGGTATGATAATACAGTATAGTTTGGAATTACATAGAATTTTTTTACAGAGAGCAGCAAGAAAGGAACAAATATGATAACGGTTTCAAATGTCAGCCTGCAATTTGGCGGCGACACGCTTTTTAAAGATGTTGATTTGCTTTTCACGGCAGGCAACTGCTATGGAGTAATCGGTGCTAACGGTGCGGGAAAATCTACCTTTTTAAAAATTCTTAACGGAGAACTGGATCCCACCACAGGAGAGGTGGTGATACCGAAAAATCTCCGTATGTCGGTATTAAAGCAAGATCACTTTGCCTTTGACGAATACACCGTTCAGGACACTGTTATAATGGGCAATAAAAAGCTTTATGACATTATGCGGGAAAAGGACGCACTGTATGCAAAGGAGGATTTTTCCGAAGAGGACGGTGAAAGAGCATCTGTTTTAGAGGGCGAATTTGCGGAATTAAACGGCTGGGACGCCGAAAGCGACGCCTCAAAGCTTGTTCAGGGCTTGGGACTTCCCGAGGAGATACTGCAAAGTGAAATGAGCAGCCTTACGGGTAATGATAAGGTCAAGATACTGCTTGCCCAGTGCCTTTTCGGCAACCCCGACATTATTCTTATGGACGAGCCTACCAACCACCTTGATATTGACGCAGTGGCTTGGCTTGAGGACTTTTTGGCGGAATATTTCGGTACGGTTATAGTTGTATCCCATGACCGTCATTTTTTAAACAATGTATGTACTCATATAGTTGATATCGACTATAATAAAATCAAAATGTATGTGGGCAACTACGAATTTTGGTATGAGTCAAGCCAGCTTATTCAAAAAATGATAAAGCAGCAGAACAAGAAAACCGAGGAAAAGATTAAGGAACTGCAAAGCTTTATTCAGCGTTTTTCCGCCAATAAATCAAAGTCAAAACAGGCTACGTCAAGAAGAAAGCTGCTTGATAAGCTCACTGTCGAAGAAATGCCCGCATCGAGCAGACGCTACCCGTTTATCAGCTTTGAGCCGGACAGAGAGGTGGGCAAGGATGTTTTGCAGGCAGAGGGTCTATCCAAAACCGTTAACGGAGTTAAGGTGCTGAATAATGTATCCTTTACCTTGGGAAGAACGGATAAAATCGCATTTTTGGCTGAAAACGAAATCGCCGTTACCACGCTGTTTAAAATTCTTGCAGGGGAGCTTGAACCCGACGAGGGTACGTTTAAGTGGGGCAGCACTACTTCATTAAGCTATTTTCCCGTAGATTCGGACCATTTCTTTAACGGCTGCGAATTAACCATTTTAGATTGGATAAGACAGTACAGCGAGGACACCACCGAAACCTATCTCCGAGGATTTTTGGGGAGAATGCTGTTCAGCGGCGATGATGTGTTTAAGCCTGTTAATGTGTTGTCGGGCGGCGAAAAGGTAAGATGTATGTTCAGCCGAATGATGCTGTTTAAATCCAACGTGCTTATGCTGGATCAGCCTACCAATCACCTTGATTTGGAAAGCATAACCGCAGTGAATAACGGCTTGTCGGAGTTTAAGGGCAATGTGCTGTTCTGTTCCCATGACCACGAAATCGTTCAGACCGTTGCCAACCGAATTATTGAAATTACCGACGAGGGCTGTCTTGACAAGGTCGGTACTTATGAGGAATATGTGGAGTGGAGAAAGGAAAGGCATTTGGGTAAGCTTATTCTTTAAGAGTTTAAATGTAAATGATTAATAAGGGGGCTGTAAAAAAACTACCTGTTAAAAAAAGAGTTTAATAAAGTTTCCGTCCGGAGAATTTCGCTTGCGAAATTCTCCAACCCTTCTTCAAAGGGTGGTGGGGTTTCCAAAGGGGCAACGCCACTTTGGTCGCC
>CANEHP010000072.1 GCA_947427325.1 uncultured Clostridia bacterium
ATCTTCCTCTTTAGGTAGTCTGAGGTTATTATACCACACTTAGACACTGCTATTTTTTATTAATAAATTTGCTCAAAAGTCTTCCAACCTCTTTAATATTAATAGGCTTAGCAATATGAGCGTTCATACCGCTGTCAAGGCATCTTTTGATATCGTCGGAGAAAGCGTCTGCCGTCATTGCGATAACGGGAATGGAAGAATCGGGGTGATTAAGGCGGCGAATAGCTTCGGTAGCCTCCAATCCTGTCATAACAGGCATTCTTACATCCATTAAAATTGCCTTGTAATAACCTGCTTCGGAATTATTCAGCATATCCACACAAATCTGACCGTTTTCCGCATGCTCTAAAACAAGACCCAATTCCTCAGACAAAAGTTCATTGGCGATTTCCCAGTTAAGCTCGTTATCCTCTGCTACAAGCACCCGCATTCCTTTAAGATCTGATTTTTCTTCACGGTTGTTTTCCATGACTTCTTCGGTTTTTCCTGCATATTGACGCAGACCATGATATAATGTTGATTTAAACAGCGGCTTTGAAATAAACCCCTTAACTCCTGCGCTTTTTGCATCCTCTTCAATTTCTCCCCAATCATAGGCGGAAATCAGAATAATAGAAACATCATCGCCGAGAATTTTTGTAATGCTGCGTGCGGTTTCAATCCCGTCAATTCCCGGAAGCTTCCAATCCAATAAAATGATTTGATAATCTTTGTTTTTGCTGTGCCGCTCCTGTATTTTTTTCAAGGCGCTTTCGCCGTCAAAGGTATATTCGGCATTTACGCCTATTTCTCTCAGCGAGCTAACTGCGCCTGTGCAAAGCTGCTCGTCGTCGTCCACCACAAGCATATCCCAGTTGGGAAGAACCATATCTTCGTCATTATCGGACGCCTTTTCCAAATCCACTGTCACATGAAAGGTACTGCCCCTGCCCGGCTCGCTTTCAATATCTATAGTTCCTTTCATGGCGTCTACAATATATTTTGTGATAGCCATGCCGAGACCCGTACCTTCTGTTTTATGTACTCTTTTGTTATCCTCCCTTGCAAAGGATTCAAAAATTTTTTCTTTAAACTCATGGGACATTCCCATGCCGTTATCCTTTACCATAAAGTGAACACGAACATAGCTGTCGCCCAAGGGAGAGTCTTCTTCATAAAGAGTGGTTTCTATTATTCCCTCATCGGGAGTGAATTTAATGGCGTTTGAAAGTAAATTAAGCGCAACCTGATTAAGCCTTATGCTGTCGCAAAAAACATTTTCGGTCTGTATATTACGGATATATACGTCAAACTTCTGCTTTTTGCTTTTTATTTGAGGCTGAACAATATTAACAAGATTATCCATAACCTCCCGAAGCGAAATCTTATCTATATTTAAAGTCATTTTTCCGCTTTCTATCTTTGACATATCAAGAATGTCGTTTATCAGACCCAAAAGGTGCTTGCTGGAAAGGGAAATTTTTTTAAGACAGGCGCTGATCTGCCGCTCGTCGCCTATATGCGTGGCGGCGATGGCGGTCATACCGACAATGGCGTTCATAGGCGTGCGTATATCATGGCTCATATTTGACAGAAATTCGCTCTTTGCTTTATTTGCTCTTGCAGCCTTTTCCTTTGCCTCTTCGATTTTAATGATTTGTTTTTTAGTCATTTTGGAATATATAATAAATATTATAGAAAAGCATGCAATAATAATACCTAAAGAAATTATAAAGAAAATAATTCTTTCCTTTTGAAATTTATTCATCAGGTTGTCTATTTCGCCATAGGGCATAACGGTTGCCAAATACCATTCGGAGTAATTTAAGTGAGTACAGTAAAGGGTGCGGGTTTTGCCCTCATATGAATAAGCCGTAAAGTAGTTTTGGTTTTTATCCATTGCTTCTTTAAGCTCAATAATGTACTGCTCGGAGTTTTTTCCGTTGTAATCGTCATAGTGAAGCCTTATACGGTCAAAATAGTTGTTTTCTTCAACATTTGCGCTGTGTATAATGAAACTTCCGTCATGACGGATTATGTGAGAATAAGTGAGCGTGTTTGAATCGTTGGTATCAAGCGACAGGATATAATCAATATAGCTTACGGGAAAGCCCGCCAGAAGGCTTATGCTGGTATTTCCGTTTTTCATCGGATATTGTGCATGCACGCCGACAATAATTATATCCTCGTTTAAAGTATTTTTGCCGATAGCTACTTTTTTTTCTTTTGCTCTCATTGATTTCATAAAAGGATCGGGGTCGGCAAAATGTATTTGCTCTCCGTAAATCATTTCAATCTCACTGCTGTCGGAAAGCAGAGCCATGCATTTAATATCTCTCACTTTCCCCTCATACTTCAATGTTTCATTCAGCTGATCCTTATATTCGAGCTTTGATACGTAATCGTTTTTTGTAATGGTTTCAAGCTGTTTAAGCATAAAATCAATAGTAGTGCCGAAATGCATTGAAATTTCTTCGCTGATGCCCTGCATATACAGATTGCCCAGTTCGGTTATAACACTTTCGCTTTTATTGGATAAGGCAAAGGAGGACACGCCCATTGAAATAATCGAGATGATAATTATTATAATAAAACTGATAATTAAAAAATTAGCAGAATGCTTTTTACTTTTATCCATTTATATAACCTTTCATGTACAAAGAAAAATTAAAGATATTTGTTTATATACCTATAACTAATATAACACAAAAAAATATAAAATGCAACTACTTTTTCGGCGTTTTCATGAATAGGCGTCAAATTCATAAATTATAACAATATTGGAAAAATATTAAAAAAGCTATTGCATTTACAAAAGAAATGGTGTAAAATAGCAAATAGATAAAATGTACCAATTAGGTATAGTTTATATATGAAAAATGCAAAAAGGAAAAGAAGGGATAAAAATGCTGAAAACAAAAATTTATCTTGACAATGCCGCTACCACTAAAATCAGCGACAGGGTTTTTAACGCAATGCTGCCCTATCTTAAAGAGCAGTACGGAAACCCGAGTTCTATCTACACCTTAGGCAGAGAGGCTTCCATTGCAGCAACCAACGCCCGCTCAAAATGTGCCGAGCTGTTAAATGCAAAGCCCTCTGAAATATACTTTACCTCAGGCGGAAGCGAAAGCGACAACTGGGCAATCCGTTCCGTTGCGCAATCAATGAAGGAAAAAGGGAAAAATCATATTGTAACAAGCGCTTTTGAGCATCATGCAGTTTTGCACACTTTACAGGAATTGGAGAAAAAGGGCTTTGACATAACCTATCTGCCCGTTTATTCCAACGGTGTTGTAAAGGCGGAGGATGTTAAGGATGCAATTACAGATAAAACCGCACTGGTTACCGTTATGTATGCCAACAATGAAATCGGAACGGTTCAGCCTATAAGAGAAATAGGGGCAATATGCAGAGAAAAAAATGTTCTTTTCCACACCGACGCCGTGCAGGCAGCTCCTCATATTCATATTGACGTACAAGCCGATAATATAGACCTGCTCTCTATTTCCGGACACAAGCTTCATGCGCCTAAGGGCGTAGGTCTGCTTTACTGCCGCAGAGGAATAAAGCTTAATCCTCTTATCAGCGGAGGCGGTCAGGAAAGGGGATTAAGAGCGGGTACGGAAAACCTTGCGGGAATTGTGGGCTTAGCCGAGGCTATGGCGGCTGCCAACGAAACCATGGACGCGACCAACGAAAGGCATAAAAAATTTGCCGAACAGATTTACAACGCTGTAATGAAAATCGAAAGGGTTCATTTTAACGGAGATTTGGAAAAGCGTATTCCGTCGACGGTTAATTTCAGCTTTGAGGGAGTAGAGGGCGAATCTCTGCTGCTGCAGCTTGACCTACAGGGAATTGCAGCCAGCAGCGGTTCTGCCTGCACATCGGGAAGTCTTGATCCCTCTCATGTACTGCTGGCGCTGGGACTTACTCACGAGGTTGCCCATGGAAGCCTGCGTATCAGTATGAGCGACTATACAACACAGGAAGAAATAGACAAGCTTTTAGAGGTTTTACCGGTAATAATAGAAAAATTAAGGTCAATGTCGCCCTTGTGGGAGAGAATAATTAAGGAAAATAAGCAATAAAATGCAAAATTGTTTTTAAGGAGGAATATAATATTATGGTATACAGTGAAAAGGTAATGGAACATTTTTCCAACCCTCATAACGTAGGTGAAATTGAAAATGCCGACGGAGTGGGAGAAGTAGGTAATGCAAAGTGCGGAGATATAATGAAAATGTATCTTAAAATTGACAACGGCGTTATTACCGACGTTAAGTTTAAGACCTTTGGCTGCGGCGCAGCTATCGCAACCTCATCAATCGCCACGGATATGATCAAGGGTCAGCCCTTAAGCGAAGCTTTAAAGCTTACGAACAAAGCGGTAGTTGAAGCTCTTGACGGGCTTCCTCCCGTTAAGCTTCACTGCTCCGTTTTGGCAGAACAGGCAGTTAAGGCGGCCATTGCGGATTATTACCGCAAAAACGGAATGAATGACGAAGCGGATAAGCTTGACGTTCATTGTGATGACTGCGAGTGCTGCCACTGATTTATAAAAAGCTGCGTTGAGGTTTTTAACGCAGATCAGCTTGTCGAAAACCCGGAAAGCTGCGGTTTTTCGACAAGCTGATTTTGTTTAGGGGCAGTAAAAAATTGACAGTTGACAGTTGAGGTGTCGGCTTTGCCGACGGATTTGAAATTTTACGTTTGTGCCGACATTTTAAGCTGCTGCTTTGAAAAATCCGATGCATTTTAGGCAGAAACTTAAGTGCTTTAACAGAATCATATGGGAATAAGTTGGGAATAAGTACGGCTGTATTTTGCCGAAGGAAAGCGTTTTCCGACAGCCTATACAAACAGCGTACACTTTCCGCTTTCCCTGTAGTACTTTATTCTTGCCTCTATTTCGCTTTTATCGCACTTAAAAAAATCCGCAAGACAATCTATACACAAAAACTCTTTAGCGCCTCTGTTCACCAACTTTAAATAAATAGCAATTTCATCTCCGCTAAGATCCTTTTTTCCGCATTTAAAGCAGTCCATTTTAATCCCTCCGATTTTATCCGAATTTGACAAACACGCACGAAGCGGTAATTCGTGCGTGTTTGTCTTTAAAATTTACAATTTTTACGCAAATCTTTTAATAAGCTTTATTCTATATCTATCCCATTTCAAATTGACATAATACTCACATTTTTAAAGGGAATTGACTTTAGTAAGCTTGCAGCGGTAAATACGGCAGTCATGCGGTTCAAGCTTTATTGCTCTCCGTTCGGTAAAAACTCCTTCGTCCTTTCCGCTGAAGCATTCGCGGAAGGAAAGACCGTAACCGCTGGAGTAGGGAAGACCTATGTCAAAAAATTGCAGTGACATCTCCGAAGCATTGTCGCCCAAATTAAACATTCCTATAGCGTAATCACCGCCGCACAGAGGTTTTATAAGCGCAAAGGCATGGTCGGGATTGCACCAATGCCTGATACGGTATGGACCTCTGCCCTCCAAGTCCTGATTTATGGCGATTACCTCCCTGTTAGACAGTATTTTAAGAGCTTCATCGCTTATATTATTTAAATTGCAACCTATTATAAGAGGGCTGTTCATCATTGCCCATAATGCAAAGTGGGTTTTGTACTCCGTCTCCGTGCAGCCCGCAAGCCTGTCCGGAACATTTGAAACAAAGTCATTGTCGCCTTTTCCGTCCATACCTACAACAAGCATATCCATATCGTTCCAGCAGTAAGTTCCGCCGTAGCACTCTCTGTCAAGCTGACTTTCCGCTATTGATTTGATGGATTGCCAGTTATCCTGTATATCGCCGGTGGAACGATAAAGATGAGCGCCGCTTTCCCTTATCCAGTTCGATACGTTATCGCATCCCCAGTTGCATACGGAGAAAACCATATCTCTGCCGCAGCTGCGAAGCGCCATACCCATACGTTTGTAGAGATTTTCGCCTACCGAATGTACGGGCTTATAGCAATAATCGTACTTCAGATAGTCAACGCCCCACTCCGCAAAGGTGGCGGCGTCGACAAACTCATGTTCAAAGCTTCCGGGATAACCGTCGCAGGTATGAGTACCGGCACAGGAGTAAATTCCGAACTTCAAGCCTTTTGAATGAACATAATCCGCAAGGGGCTTAATTCCGTCGGGAAATTTCTTTTTGTCGGCGACCAGCCGTCCCTGCCCGTTGCGTTCCAATTCGCTCCAGAAGTCGTCAATAATAACGTATTCGTAGCCTGCGTCCTTTAAACCCAGCTCTACAAGCTTGTCTGCAACGCTTCTTATAAGCTCGTCGCTGATGTTTGAACCGAAGGAGTTCCAGCTGTTCCAACCCATAGGCGGGGTTTTTGCGAGAGGTAAATTATTCATATATTTCTCCTTTATATGTTTGGCTTTGTGTTAAGAACAAACTCTTGGTGTTGTTTCATTTTGATTATATCTTTTTTTGAAAAAATGTCAATATATAAATATAATTTATAAACTAATGATTTGTAAAATGTCAGAATAAAAAACACTCGCAAGACCTTCAAAAAGAACAGCTTAAAACAGCAAAGCAAGATGCGGCATAGCAGACGGCAGGAACGGGAATTTTATTAACCTCATTTTTTCAACAGAAATTTTTTACAGTCCGATATGACAATTTTCTATATTCTGTCTGCCCTAAAAAAAGCGGTGACCTTAGTTCCGGAAGGAGTGTTTTCAATCCGCAGCCAGCCGCCGTGATGCTCGCACAGTACTTTGCCGATGTAAAGCCCCAATCCTAAGTGATCCGCCTTTTCTTTGGTAAAATAAGGCTCCGTCGCCTTTTCCAAAACGATTTTATCAAAACCGTCTCCGTCATCCAATACCGACAGCAGAAGCCCCTCCGGCGTTTCCTCAATGCAAAGCTCCGTTTGCGACTCAGCGTACCGCACGGCATTTGTTATCAAATTGCCATACACCTGAGAGATCAGATTTCCGTCCAGCGGCAAAGCGGGCGAAGTTGTCCGATTCCGCATAGAAAAGCGTTTTCCCTCCCGTTGGCAGATAATTTCTCCGCTTTCCCGCAAAGACGCCGCAAGCGCTTTAAGCGGCGTTTGCTTATAATCGGGCTGTGTGTCCTCTAACCGCCTCAGGCGGCTCATGGTATCCACATAATTCTCCAACCGTAAAATATGCCGCTGCATAATGACGGCGGTGTTTCGTGTCTGTTCGTCCCCGTCTGCCTGTAATATTTCATTGTATCCCTTCAAAACAGTGAGCGGAGTCCGAAGATCATGGGCAAAGGCGGCATTCAGCCGCTTGCGTTCTTCCATTTTCTGCCACATCCCTGAAAAATTTTTCTCAAGAGCCCCACGCATGGTTTCAAAGGACTCACAAAGCCGACCCATTTCATCGTCTTTGTCGGAGGCAACGGTAAAGTTCAGATCGTTTCGTGAAATTTTTTCGGAAGAAAGGCTCAGCTCCGCAAGAGGCTTTTTCAGTTTATTCCGATAAAACAGCAAAGCTGCCGCCAAAATGCACAATGCGGAATACAGCGGCGTCGTTACGGCGGGTAAGGCTTCAAGAACATCAACTATCCTCTGATCCCTTGAAGACAGCGGCGCAGGATCTTTTACAATGAAATTTCCTTTACCCAGCCGTTCGCCCTGTTCATTGGTGAGGTAATAGTAGCTCTCCTCCATTTCGGGGTAAGACATATATATATTTTTGACCGCAAGCTCGCACAGCTTTGAGGTAAATGTACACAATACCAGCGCCAGCACGGCGGCAGCGGAAATATAGAGGACGAGAGTCTTTCGCAAAGACAGATTGCGCCGACAACGCTTTAACGGCACCATTTATAGCCGCACCCCCAAACCGTTTCAATATAAGAACGCTCTGTGTGCGCTGCAATTTTCGTCCTGATTCTGCGGATATGTCCGCCACAACGCCGCTGTCTCCCTCGCTGTTATAGCCCCAAATCTTCTCATAGATCCGTTCCTTGTCAAACACCTGTCCCTGATTTTGGGACAGCAGCTCCACAATATCAAATTCCTTTTTTGTAAGGGGAATTTCCTTTTTTCCGAAGAAAAGCTGACGCTGTGTGTAATCTATGGCAAGACCTCCCGCAAATTTCAGCTGCGCATTGGTTTTGTGCCGCACTTCCCGCCGCAGGTGTGCGCATACTCTCGCTTCCAGCTCCGTCAGCGAAAAGGGCTTCAGAATATAGTCGTCTCCGCCGACCGAAAAGCCCTTCACCTTGTCGGCGTCCTCAATTCGTGCCGTCAAAAAAAGAATAGGGCAGGAGATACGGTCACGAACCAATTCACAGACCTCCAAACCGTCTATGTCCGGCAGACTGATATCCAGCAGGATAATGTCCGGAGCCTGCTCTATTTTTCTAAGGGCTTCCGCACCGTTATGGGCGGACAGTATCCGACAGCCCTTTCCCCCAAAGAAGTCCGCAAGCATGGAAACGATATCGGGTTCATCGTCTACGATCAGTATTTTACAGTCCATTGCGCCCCCTTTAAAACCGCCTATGCCATATGCTTGTCCATATAGGAGGCAACATCCGACCAATCCGAAACAGAGACTTCAGGGTCCTTCCCCTCGTCGGTATCCACTTCGCCGTCGTACTCTGTGTACTCTCGAAGGCAGACTCCGTCTTTGACGTGAACAAATTCCGCATTTATGTTATCGTCATAATACGCATAAATTAGCTCGTACCGACCTGCCAGCTCCACCCAGGCGGAGCTGTTCCAGCCGAAAAGCTGAGTGCCGGAGAAGTCCTCTGCCAGCGTCCATTCTCCCCGCCTCTCAAAATCCATATCCTCATATTCCGAAAACAGGCTTCTTGCCTTTTGTATAGGCGCTTTGATCATTACTTTGCATTCCGACATACTATTTTCCCTTTCTTATTGATTCTTAAAAAATTTTGTTTTTAAGTATTGTTTGTTTGTTATCCTTGGAAGTCGCTTGTTATTATACAAGATGAAAATGAATAGCCGTCTATATGAGCCGTCATTTTCTTAAACAAATCCCTCGCCTTATCGCAGTCTTCCTTGTTCATAATTGTAAAAAAATAATCCTCGCCTGCTCCGTCAAAATTAACAATATATAAATCCTCCAACTGTGCGGAAAGCTCTGCCAGCCATTCCACAATACAGTCGTCGTCCGAAAACCTTTCCTCCTCTACGGTAAAATCAAGTCCTCGTGCTGTCCTGATATCCTCAATAAACCCAAAAAAGTCCTCTAAATCCGGTGCGCCGGCGTCAGAAGAAATAAGATAGCATTGGGGTTTTACCGCCTGCTTGTCGTCATCGGCAACATTCCCAAAGGGATCGTCAGGATCTATATCGTTTCCGGATAGTACATACAGAACATCGGGAATGCCGCCATACTCATCCTCTGCATTTTCCATACATTCTCTGCATCGGTGAAAAGCTTTTACGTTATGCCCGCAAAGTATAAGGGCGCAAAAATTTTTCAATACATCAATTTGGCTCGAATTAAGTACCATCGCTATTGTTCCTTTCTTTATCCGTTAAATTATTATTTGCTGTTCAAAACATTGCCCGTTGTTCCCACAATATAATTTTCAAACATCATCGTTTATTTCCGGCCGTCCTCATTACTGCCGGTTTCGTAGTCTAACGGGGAAATATAGGGGTATTCGTCAGCGGAACGTTTATGTTTTAAAGCCCATGCCTTCAAAGGAACATAGAGCAGAGCTTCAAATTCCGTGCTCCATACATTCCGTTCCTTTCCCCGTTTGACTTTTTCATAGTAATCCGATCCGTTTATCAAAGCGGCGCATCTTGAATATAAAAAAGTGTCCTCGCTCATCAGCGGATCGGCTTTTCTGCATTGCTCAGCCAGCTTCCTTGTATCCAAATCATAAAGAAGCTCCGTCATTAAATCGTCAAACTCAAAAATAATACGATCCTCCTGTTCCGACAGGTATTTGATTACCGGCTTCAGCACCTTATCGTCATTGCCCTCTTTGCTCCAATCGCACAACTCCATCGTTGCCCAAAAGAAACCGAATTTTTCAAGCATAGCTGTTTTCCCATTTCTCAAAAATTTTAAAAATTCCCTTAATTCAAATATGACTGCTTATTCTTCCGATCCGTAAAGTCTGCGCACCCTTTGGTCCAACTCACTGACCCACTTTGTGAGCGCCGCCCCCGACAGCTCACTGTCAAAAAACAGTGCGGCAGCTTTGCCTCCATCGAGCCATGAAATCAGACAATTAGTGCCTCCCTGTCCCCAGAGCCGAAACGGAAATTGACTTCCGGTGCTGTCACAAAGAGTATCTGCGTCAGAGTACAGCACCAACTGCTGAAACAGATCATAGCTTTCCAAATCCCCCAGCTTGTCAATGTGAACGACTCCCGTCGTCCGATCCGCCGCTGCAAATATGGAAATGCCGTTTTCTTTCATAAAAGCAAGGATGTTTTCTTCCATTTTCGTTTTCCCCCCGATGCTTAGAACTTGTTCTCATAGGAATGGTGTGCGGATTTTCGAGCAAATTTTGTC
>CANEHP010000073.1 GCA_947427325.1 uncultured Clostridia bacterium
TCCTGCGCTTTTCTTCCTTGATTGCGAAAAATTTCACTCGAAAATCCGCACACCAATCCTATTGAAACAAGTTCTTATAACGCTTCGTTTTCTTTATTTTTTTAAAAATTTTTTGTAACTCCATTGAATTTTTCGTGATAATATTGTATAATGATTTTAATTTGATGTTACGGAGAAACAGAGAGAACCGTATGATTCACGGAATTTACGGAAAAGGAGATTTATGCTGTATGATAAATTTTATCAAACTGCTTGACGCAGCTCAAACAACGGCAGAATCGGCTGCAATAACCCAAGCCGCAGGAAGAGCGCCGTCGGAAAATATCGATTTGATGTGGTCTACCTTGGTAACGGGACTGGTGGTTGTATTTGTGATACTTGTTCTGCTGGTAATCGTGCTTTGGGCTTTGGGAAAGGTTTTGAATATTAAGATAAAGCCAAGGAAAGCTCCGAAAGCCGAACCTGAAAAGGCAGAGCCTGCGCCTGCCGCAGCTCCTCAAATTATCGAAGAAGAGACGGAAGAGGACGACAGCGAGATTATCGCCGTTATTTCCGCAGCGATTGCCGCTTACGGCGAAAGCGAGGGAAAACGGTACAAAATCGCTTCGGTTAAGAGGAGAGAAAAGTCTGTCAGAAGCAGCTGGAGCGCTGCGGGCGTTGCCGAAAACACAAGACCCTTTTAGAACAAGTTCTTAAAAACGATTATGCAGTTTCTCGGCGATTTCACAGACAAATACAGAAAGAAAGGAATATGACGCAAAATGTTACAAACCTTTTGGCAAACTATACAGACGTTGGCAGAAAAATCCGCCTTTGCCAATATCACATGGCAGGAAGCCGTTATGCTTTTGCTGTCCTTTGTGCTGATGTACCTTGCAATAGTTAAAAAGTTCGAGCCTTTGCTGCTTTTGCCTATTGCCTTCGGTATGGCGCTTACCAATATACCCGGCGCAAATCTTTATCACTCGGAATTTTTCCTGTCGGGTTCTGTTGACTACGGTCAGGTGCTCCATGACGGAGGACTTTTGGATATACTGTACTTAGGCGTTAAGCTGCAAATATTCCCTCCGCTGATTTTCCTCGGTATAGGAACAATGACCGATTTCGGTCCGCTGATTGCCAATCCCAAAAGCTTTTTGCTGGGTGCGGCGGCGCAGGCGGGTATATTTATCACCTTTATCGGCGCTTGCGGATTGAGTATGGCGGGGCTTGCCGACTTTACCCTTGAGCAGGCGGCGGCTATCGGAATTATAGGCGGCGCAGACGGACCTACTTCGATTTACGTCACCTCAAAGCTCGCTCCCAATATGATAGGCTCTATCGCAGTGGCGGCGTACTCGTATATGGCGCTTGTTCCTTTTATTCAAAGACCCATTATGCTTGCCCTTACCACCAAAAAGGAAAGATCCATCAAAATGGGACAGCTCCGCACCGTTTCAAAGCGTGAGAAGATCATATTCCCCGTTGCCGTAACAATTCTTGTTTCCTTTATAGTTCCAGACGCCACCGCCCTTGTGGGTATGCTTATGCTGGGCAACCTGTTCAGAGAAAGCGGAGTGGTTGACAGACTTGTTAAGACGGCGCAGAACGAGCTGATGAACATTATCACGATTATGCTGGGCGTTACCGTAGGCGCAACTGCCACAGCCGCAAACTTCCTTTCGGTGAATACTCTTGCCATTTTGGTTTTAGGACTTATCGCATTCAGTATCGGCACAGCCAGCGGCGTACTTTTCGCAAAGCTGATGAACAAGGTTACGGGCGGCAAGATAAATCCCCTTATCGGTTCGGCAGGCGTTTCCGCCGTTCCCATGGCGGCGCGCGTAAGCCAGAAGGTGGGTGCGGAAACCGATCCCTCCAACTTCCTGCTTATGCATGCAATGGGACCCAACGTGGCGGGCGTTATCGGCTCGGCGGTAGCAGCCGGCGTTCTCCTTTCTATTTTCGGAGGCTGATTTTAATTTGCGGGGAGCTGTCGGAAACGGCAGCTCCCGGCTTGCCGAAAACCCTTTAAAGGCTGTGGTTTTTCGGCAAGCCGTCGCCGATTTTCGGCAAAGCCGAAAATCAAAAATCGGGCTAAAGCCTTGATTTTAAGGCTATGGTCTTAACTCGGGGGAAAACTCCGATGGTTTTCCCCCGAACCCCCTTTCATTCCGAAAAAGAAAGGTTTGGTCTTTTCAACAGTCCGGGAGCTGTCGGAAACGGCAGCTCCTTTTGATAATAAGATGAGAGTTATTGACCATAATATATGAAAACAGCGTAAGAAACAGCATAAAAAAGGAATTACGGATATGAAAGACGGATTTATAAAGATTGCCGCTGCCACTCCCGAAATAAAGGTGGCAGATGTGCGGTTTAACGCAGACAACATTATAAAGGATATAAAAAGTGCGGCGGAGCAGGGGGTAAAGCTGATTGTTTTTCCCGAGCTGTGCATTACGGGCTACACCTGCGGCGACCTGTTCGGGCAAAGACTGCTTATCGAGTCCGCATACGCTCAGCTGGAACGCATTAAGGAGGAAACAAGCGCTCTTGAAATCATTTCCGTTGCCGGGCTTCCCCTTATAAGGGACGGAAAGCTGATAAACGCCGCCGCCGTGCTGTATAAGGGTGAGATCCTGGGTACTGTCGGAAAAAAGAATCTGCCCAACTATAACGAATTTTACGAAAAGCGGAATTTTGAGGATTGTATTTGTGACGAGCCTGTGGTTTTCCGCTGTAAAAATATGCCCGAATTTTCCTTCGGCATAGAGATATGCGAGGATTTATGGATCCCCGAACCGCCGTCGGCAAGACTTGCCTTGGGCGGAGCGGAAATAATCGTTAATTTAAGCGCCAGCAACGAGATGATAGGAAAATCCCAATATCGAAGAGAGCTTGTTACGGGGCAGAGCGGACGGCTTATCTGCGGTTACGTTTACGCTTCCGCAGGAGAGGGGGAAAGCACCACCGACCTTGTTTTTTCGGGACACAATCTTATTGCGGAAAACGGCGTATTGCTTAAGGAAACCAAGCTGTTTGAAAATCAGACGATTCTTTCCGAAATAGACGTGTTCAGCCTTGCGTCCGAGCGGCAGAAAAACACCTCGTTCCCCAAATACAACGAGGTTAAAACCGTGGAGTTTGAAATGGAGATTTCCAATACCGAGCTTACAAGGCGTTACAGCCCCACACCCTTTGTACCCTCCGATACAAGGGGAAGAGCGGAGCGGTGCGAGAACATTCTGACCATGCAAAGCGAGGGTCTTAAAAAGAGAATAATGCATACGGGAGCAAAAAGCCTTGTAATAGGAATCTCGGGCGGGCTTGACAGCACTCTTGCTCTTCTTGTATGCGTTAAGACTATGGACAGGCTTAAAAGGTCAAGAAAGGATATTATCGCCGTTACAATGCCCTGCTTCGGCACTACCCAAAGGACAAAAAGCAACGCCGTTCAGCTTTGCGAGACGCTGGGGGTTACCCTTAAGGAGATAAATATAGCCGACTCGGTTTTGCAGCATTTTAAGGACATTGAACAGGATATAAACAATCACGATGTGGTTTTTGAAAACGGACAGGCGAGAATGAGAACGCTTGTTCTGATGGATATAGCTAACCAACAAAACGGTCTTGTAATAGGTACAGGCGATCTGTCCGAGCTTGCCTTAGGCTGGGCTACCTACAACGGCGACCATATGTCTATGTACGGGGTAAACGGCGGAATCCCCAAAACTCTTATAAGATATATAGTAGGCTTTTACAGCGACAGCTCCCGTGACCAAGCCCTTAAAAAGGTCCTTAACGATATACTTGACACCCCTGTAAGTCCCGAGCTGCTGCCTGCGGAAAACGGCGAGATAAGCCAAAAAACGGAGGATCTGGTAGGTCCTTACGAGCTGCACGATTTTTTCCTTTATTATGCGATACGCCGCGGCTTTTCGCCTCAAAAGATTTTCAGATTGGCGTTAAGGGCTTTGGGGGACAGGTACTCTGCCGAGGAGATAAAAAAGTGGCTTAAAAATTTCTACCGCCGCTTTTTCTCTCAGCAGTTCAAGCGTTCCTGCCTGCCCGATTCGCCCAAGGTTGGCTCTGTCACCCTTTCGCCGAGGGGAGATTGGAGAATGCCCTCGGACGCTGTGGCAAAGCGGTGGCTTGAGGATATCGAGGGCAGGTGATTTATGTCGGAATGCGTTCGCATAAAGCTCAGTGGGAACATTCCCCCGCAAATTCTGCCGCTTAATGTGCTGAAATTTTTTATTTCCCGCACAGCTTTGCCTTATGGGCAGCAAAATTATATCCAAAATCTGCGTATTGAATTTATGCAAGCAGGCTCTTATATAAATAGGCTTTACGGAGGTATTGGAACGGTTTCTTATTTTGTTTTTGCATCTATTCTCTCTTAACCACTTGAAATTTTTTTAAATTTATGGTAGAATATTACAGCAGAAGTGATAAGGAGCGAATGAAAATGACTTATAAGGAAAAATTTATAAAATTTATGAGCGAAAGCGGCGTTCTCACCTTTGGCGATTTCACCCTGAAGAGCGGCAGAAAAGCTCCTTATTTCATAAATGCGGGAAAATATATGACAGGCGCACAGATCGCCGAATTGGGCGGATTTTATGCAGACTGTATTAAGGAAAACGGCATAGAGGGAGATGTGCTTTTCGGACCTGCTTACAAGGGACTGCCCTTGGCGGTAAGCGCAGTTTCCGCAATGTACGGCAAATACGGACAAAATCTTTACTACTGCTTTGACCGCAAGGAGGTTAAGGATCACGGCGAGGGCGGTATGTTTGTGGGCAGACAGCCCGAAAATAACGACAGAATTATTATTATAGAAGATGTAATGACCAGCGGAAAGGCGCTTCGTGAGGTTTTGCCCAAGCTTCGGGGCGCTGCCGATGTTAAGATCACGGGAATGGTAATTACCGTTGACAGAATGGAAAAGGGTCTTAACAGCGACCTTTCGGCAGTTCAGGAGGTTTACCGAGATTTCGGCATAAAGGTTTACTCCATTGTTACCATTAAGGATATTATCGACGCTATGGAAAAGGGCGTTATCGAGGGTAAGGAATATCTGCCCGCTATGTACGAATACAGAAAACAGTACGGCGTGGAATAACAAAAGCCTGTAATCCCGACCCTGTAATCATGACTGAAATCAAACATATTTTAAGGATAATATTATGAATCAAAATCAGTATGAAAGCGCATTAAGCGATATGACAAGCTGGCTTGCCCACCCTCAGGAGCTGGGAAAGGAGCCTGCAAAAATAGAGCTTGCCAAGGAATTTGATTATGAAGAGCTTCACTACTATATTTTCAAATATAAAAAATCTTCCCGTGGAAAGTGGCTGTTGGGAGTATGCGGCGGATACGAGGAAGATTCTCTCCGAAACTGCGGTCATACCTTCAGCGAGATGGAGGAGTACAGGGAGCGGACGGCGGAAGAGGACGCCGTCAAGCTTATAGAATATGTTAAATCCTATTGGGAAGAGCAGGCGGAGCAGGAAGAAGAAAAAATGCAGTCCCCCGGCACTTTCGTAAACTTTGTCCTTTTAGAGGAAAGCACGTTCGATAAAGAGGCTTTTCTTCGCACCTTAAAGGATGAGTGGCAGGTTGAGGACGATTACACGGACAAAGAGGATTCGGAAGAGGAAGAGGAAGAGCAAGAGGGCGACGACATGGCGGTAATAAGCTATGGCGGCGGATTTGCTGCGGTTTCTCTTATGCCAGGGGCAATTCCCGAGGAAGAAATCGTTTATCATGCGGAAAGTAATTTCCGCTGGCCTGAAGCGGCGGAGGTTTCAAAACGTCACAAGGCTCATTTATTGGTATCGGTCTTGGGGAAAAATATGCCCGTAAAAGAAGCGGGCGAGCTTTCGGTAAAGGTTACGGCTGCCTGCTGCAAGCAAAAGGGAGTTTTGGGCATTTATGCCAACGGAACGGTATATGAACCCGAATACTATCTTCATTTTGCGGATATGATAAAGGAGGACATATTCCCCTTGTTTAACCTTGTATGGTTCGGGCTGTATATGGGAAAAAACGGCGTATGCGGCTATACCGACGGACTGCGCGGCTTGGGCTATGATGAAATTGAGGTTATAGACAGCAAGCAGTCTCCCGGCGATGTAGGAGAATTTCTCACCGATGTTGCAAATTACGTTGTGGACGAAGAGGTCATTTTACAGGACGGGGAAACAATAGGCTTTACCGCCGAGCAAAAGCTGCCTATTTCCAAAAGCAGAGGCGCTGCTGTAGAGGGGAACAGCTTGAAAATAGAGTTTTAAACAAAAATCCCAGTTCCCCGCTTTTAGAGCGGCAGGTAACTTGTCGGTTTTTTAGCGGGGTATTGGGTAACGGATATATTTTTGTCGAGGCGTGGCTCAGCTTGGTAGAGCGCTGCGTTCGGGACGCAGAGGTCGCGTGTTCAAATCACGTCGCCTCGACCAGTCGCAAGGCGACTCCTAATATGCTCCCTGTTTGTTGGGAGCATATTTTTTATGACTACTTCCCGAAAATCTTTTTGGTCACAATATCACACAAACCGCATTATAAAGCCATTTACGGGCTGTGTAATGCGGTTTCGATTTATATGCAGTAACATTTCGTTACCCAATCTTCAAAGTTACCGTTTCAGTAGTTTTGAAGGGCACACCGTTTTAGTGCGGTGGTTTTATGTGCCGCCGTATTCTTTGTTTACTGCGGCTCAAATTTTGACATCAAATATGATGCGAGATAAATCATCCCGTTATTATTTTTTCATGGGGTACGCATCTGTATCCTCACCTATATCGGTATCTCGTGAAACACGGAGTACCGATTCTGAAAGGTAGCGTAATCCGACCTTCACGCACCTTGGGGTTAAATCACCCTTGAGTTTGAGCAAGTCAATTCTGTCAGAACGGCAGTTTTGAAGGAGTGTCCGTTTTGGACACTCCTACCCGCTCTATTTTAGGGCGGGTACTGTTTTCTTTGTTTACTGCGGCTCAATTTTTGAAAGCACTCGGTAACGATTCGTTATCGAATTTCAAGGCTGAACGATTCGTTCACTGTTTTCAATCGCTTTTTCTCTGCCTTGATGTCAGCCTTGACTTGCGCTATCATCGCCGCCGGCTTTTCCTCACATTCCTCGCATGTTTTGGCGTATATGTTATGAGCTTCTCGCTTTCCATAAGCATTTCTTGGACTATATCTGCCTTCGAAGAGGTGGTCGTTTATCATCGTCACACAGCCTGTGCCGGATCTGCGGTATTTGGGCTTGTACGGCTCGAAATCGGGTGGGAAGGTATTTACCCTTGCTTGTTCCTCAGCCCTCGGAATTTCGGCTTCTGCTGGGGGCAGCTCCTGCCTGCCGCCAATTTGGCGGTCTATCTTTGCGGCTGCTTGCCGCTGCATGGTATCGGTGATATGGCTGTAGATATCGATTGTTGTTTCGGAAGAAACATGCCCTATTGTCGTAGAGAGCGTTTTCACGTCCATTCCGTTTTCAAGTGCCATCGTCGAGAATGTGTGTCTGAGGTCATGAAATATTACTTTGGGGCATCCTGCCCGCTCCAGCATAATCTGCAATCGCTTGCGGACTGCTGACGGATTCTTTGTTTTCGTATTATCCGGCGAAGATGGAAATATCCACTCCGAATCAATGTTTTTCTTGTATTCTGATAATATTTGAAGAAGCGATGACGGAAGTATTATAGTTCGTATAGATGATTTGGTTTTCGGTTCTGATATTATGTTCTACTTTGAACACATTGACCTGCCGCTTTATCCGAACTTCTCCGGTCGTGAAGTTGAGGTCGCTCCATTTTAGGGCGAGTATCTCTCCGCAGCGCATTCCCGTACCGAGTTCGAGCAGGAAGAGTTCGTAAAAGCCTTCTTTTTTCGCTCTGTTTAGAAATCTAATGACTTCGCTTTGCGTAAGTACTTTCATTTCACGGGATTTCTTGGGCGGAAGCTTACAGCCAATAGCGGGATTGGTTTTGATTAAACCCTCTTGTACAGCCTTTTCAAGAGCGGAGCGACAGTTCGCATGAATTGCTCTTATCACTCGATCAGATAATTCTGTGCCATATGCTTCTACCCTTATTCTCCGACTGGCGGATTTTGTCCGCACGTAAAATTGTTGCAAGTCGGACTGCGTTAATTTGTTTAGAGGTATCGATCCAATTTCGGGTATAATGTGGCAATAAATTCTGCTTTCATATTCAAGCTGAGTCGTTAGTCTTATGGTGTGTTTGCAGTATGTCTGATACCAGAAGTCTATCCATTCGCCGAATGGCATTTCCGAATTTATTTTCTCGGTAGGCTTGCCATGCTTCTCCTTAAGGGCTTCAAGTTTTTCTGCGCACTCGGTTTTGGTTTTTGCGGTAACGTTCTTGGTTATAGGTAAACCCTTATCGTCGTAACCTACGACCACACGCCCTTCCCATCTGCCGTCCTTGCGCAATCTCAAAGTACCCTCGCCTTGCTTTCGTCGTTTAGCCATTGCCCATACCTCCAATTATATCGTCCATAAAATTGCCAACAACCTTTGCGGCGTTCTTTTGCACATCAATTGTGACATGAGTATAAGTATCCAGCGTGAAGCTGGTATTCGTATGTCCTAAAATACCGGATAGCGTTTTAGCATCTACGCCGCCCGCTATTGCGCGTGTCGCAAATGTGTGGCGAAGATCATGAAATCGTATAAGTGGTAGTTCCGCATTTTTGAGAAGCACTTTCAAGTGCGTATAAGCGCTCTGCGGATTTAGTGGTTCTTCGGGTTGGCAAAAATTCGGGAATATCCAATCGCTAACTGAATTTTTTTCGCTTTTTGAGAAGTTCCAACGTACTTGGCGGCAGTAGGATTTCTCTTGTTCCTGTTTCGGTTTTGGTTTCGCCGATTGGAAGAACCCCGTTTTTAATTCTGCCAACGCTGCGGCGAACTTTGAGTTTTCCGTTCTGCTCATTGAGGTCCTCCCATCGAAGCCCGCATATCTCACCTCGGCGCAGTCCTGTGGTCAATTCTGTGTAGAAGAAATCATACCGACGCTCATCGGATTTTATGATCTCCATAAATCTCTCGAGCTGCTCGTCATTTAGAATTTGTTTGGCAGGGTAGTTGTTCTTGGGAACGGTCGTTCCGTTGGTCGGATTGTTTACAACTAATCGCTGCCGCATTGCCGTATCAAGCGATTCGTGGAGTAGCATATGAATTTTTCTGACCATGCTGTCAGCAAGTTCCGTGCCGTGTTCTCTGTCAGTGTGAACGCGTCCGTTTTTCTTAACAGAATTGTAGAATTTCTGAATTTCATTTGTTGTGAGCGTTGACAGCGAACGGTTTCCCAGATAAGGTTTTATCTGATGTTCGATCAGAGATTTATACGCTGACAGAGTTCCCTCTCTTATTGTGAAGATCATAAATTCGCTGATCCACTTGTCGAGCCATTCGCCAAGCGTCATATTACAGTCCTCGCTGAGGTCGGCATCGCGGTACATTTCAATCTTGTCATGCAGCTTTTGTGTTAGCTCTGCTTGGGTTTTGGCGAGGACATATCTGTATATTGGCTCGCCGTTGTTCTTGTGACCAACTACGATCCTGCCTTCCCATCGTCCGTCATCGCGTTTGCGAACCATTCCGTCACCCGACGGTCTGCGTCTTGCCATAGCAGCACCTCCTCTGTAACCACACATCATACCACACTTTCCCGAACAAATCCAGTACTCACATCGACAAATTTTGGTCGTCGTTTTTGACACCTTTGACAGTATGATCCGTCTTGATTCCGAGTGCTCGCTTCTTCTGTTCGATTTTAGATTTCAATTTCGAGTCGATCTGATTATTTAATTTTGCTTGCTTTTTCTGATACGAATCATTTATCATACTGCCAAGCAACCGAACCCATAAGGTGACCATATTGGTGACCTTAGAATTTGAAATCTCAAAGTCATTGTTGCTGTCAATTTCGGCAACAGCTTTTATGATAGCGTTCTTTATGCTGCGGAATTCTTTGTTGTCCTCGAGCGGAATATCCGGATCGGGTTTGTCGTGGTATATAGATAATTTTTGACGGTTGATATTATTCCACTCCGCATAAAAATCCGCAATCCGTTTATCCTTTGCAAGTTCGTTTACAATGCTATCGACTATATTCTTTACATCTTTCCGCAAGTATCCATACAACTTTTTGCCTTTGTGCTTCTTCAGCTGCTCGGAGAGTTGCAAGATAAGGAAAAACATATTTTCATTGCATTGAGTATATTGGGTGGAGTGCTGAAACAGTTTTTCAATTTTTTGATTTGCCGCCGCCTTAACTTCATTTCTCATTTAAGTTTGAAGTGTAAACAAGTGATACATTTCATTGCGGAAAATATCATTTGCGAATATGCGGTGGTTTCATTTAAGTCCGAAGCTTCTGTTCGCTGTTTAAAATCCGCAAAACGTTAGGCTTATTTTTTTTACTATATTTTTTACTTGGCTTTGTTGTTTTTGCGGC